>NZ_JAIUKC010000002.1:125638-189755 GCF_020177435.1 Saccharopolyspora sp. 7B
CCCGCCCCCCCGCCCGCCCCCGCCCCCCCCGGCCCCCCCCCCGCGGGGGGGGGGCGCCGCCCCCCCCCCCCCCCCCCCCCGCGGCGCCGCGGCCCCGCCCCCCCCCCCCCCCCCCCCCCCCCCGGCCGGCGCACGTCCGCGCGCGACCCGCTCGGCGGTGTCGAGCACGTCGCGCGCTCGGCGGCGGGCTCCTTCGTCGTCCCGCGGGGTGACCTCGTCCGGCAGCACCGCGAGCAGCCGCACCGGAAGCCCCCGCAGCTCGGCTTCCCGGGCGGCCCACTCCACCGCGCCGAAGGCGGGGGCGGATCCGTCCACACCGACCACGATTCCTGCCTTCCGCTGTCCGGTCACGATCGCGCACCTCCCGGCATCGGCCCCGCAGCGAAGGTACGACCGAGCCGCGCGGGACGCGATGCGGCGGCGGTCGTTCAGCCCGCGGAGCGGTTCCGCCGATCCGCCGTGGCGGTGCCCGGTCCCGTCCTGTCGTGGCGGACCCGCACCCGAGCGGCCTCCCCCCGCTCCCAGCGGAACGTCGCGACGTCACCGGGGGCCAGCTCCACCTCGCAGTCCCCGCAGGCGCACCTGATCGAGCCGCCGGTGGGGCCGCCTCGGCCGACCCGCACCACCGCGGTGCGGCCGGTGACCGACAGGGACACCGGGTGCTCCCGGTAGCGCAGGTCGAGCTCCAGCTCGCCCAGCTCCGGTGGCCAGCACGGGTCGAGCCGCAGCGCCTCCTGTCTGGCCTCGACCCCGGCGAAGCAGCGCTGGAGCAGGTCGATGGTCCCGGCCATCGCGGCGAGGTGGACACCTTCGCGGGTGCTGCCGCCGCGGGTGTCGTGCACGTCGGCCTCCAGCACCCGGTGGAAGTGCTCCCACGCCCGCTGCCGGTCGGACCTGGCCAGCACCCAGGCGTGCACCACGGAGCTGAGGGTCGAGCCGTGACTGGTGCGCCGCAGGTAGTGCTCGATCGTCTCCGGGATCCGGTGGGCCGGGAACGGATAGCCCAGTCCCGCGAGGACGTCGCGCAGCTCTTCCGCGGACAGCAGGTAGAACAGCATGAGCACATCGGCCTGCTTGGAGGCCTGGTAGCGGTTCGGGTCGTCGCCCTCGGCCTCCAGGATGCGGTCCAGGCGCCGGATGTCGCCGTAGCGCCGCCGGTAGCCGTGCCAGTCGAGCTCGGCCAGCTCGTGGTAGCCCTCGAACTGGCTCGGGATGCCGTCGTGGAAGGGCACGAACAGCTTGCGGGACAACCGCTTCCAACGAGCGATCTCGGCTTCGCGCAGTCCCAGCTCGGCCATGAGCTCCCGTCGGCGCTCCGGCGCGAGAACGGTGAGCACCCGGGCGGCCGTCCGGCACAGCCACGCGAGCATGACGTTGGTGTAGGCGTTGTTGTCGATCCCGGCGGTGGCGGCGCCCGGGTAGGCGGTGTGGTATTCGTCCGGGCCGACCACTCCTTCGACGACGTAGTGGTCCCGGCTCGGGTCGTAGCGGGCGAGGCCGGCGGCGAACCGGGTGATGTCCAGGATCAGCTCCGCGCCGAAGTCGCGGAGGAACGCCGTGTCCGCGGTCGACTGGTAGTAGTGCCACGTGTTGTACGCGATCGCGATGCCGATGTGCCGCTGCAAGTGGGTGTCGTCGGTCAGCCACCGCCGCGATCGCGGGTTGAGGTGCAGGCGTTGGCTCTCCTCCCGGCCATTGCTGCCGCTCTGCCACGGGAACATCGCGCCGACCCGCCCGGTGCGGCGTGCGGCGCTGCGCGCCTGGTGCAGCCGCCGGTACCGGTACAGCAGCAACGCGCGAGCCTCGTCGGCGGCGCGCAACGCCAGAACCGGCAGCACGAACAGCTCGTCCCAGAACACGTGGCCCCGGTACGCCTCGCCGTGCAGACCCCGAGCGGGGACGCCCACGTCCAGGTCGGCGCTGTTCGGCGAGATCGTCTGGAGGAGGTGGAACAGGTGCAGGCGTACCGCGCGGCGGATGTCCCCGGCGCCGCGGATCCCGCAGCGGAAGGCCCGCCACGACTTGAGCCAGGCCGCACGGTGCGTCTCCAGCAGCGATTCGAACCCGCCGGCCTCGGCGACCAGCTCCGCGGACTCCGCCGCCGGCTCCGAGATCGCACGGTCGCGCGAGGTGTGCAGCGCCACGACCTTCTCGATCACGACGCGCTCGCCGGGCCGCGCGGCCACCACGAGCTCGTGCGCGATGCGGTCGGCTTCCACCACGGTCGTTCGCGGAGGGCTCGGCTCCCGGCGGTCGGTCCTGACGCGGGTGCGTGCCGCTTCGGCGACTTCGATGCGCGACCAGGCGGTGCGAGCCCGCAGGCCGAGGGTTTCGGGCGAGTGCTCGTGCACCTCGAATCCGGTGAGGTGAGCACCCTCCAGCGCTTCGTACCGGGCGACTCCGGTGTTGCGCACCCGGCCGTCGAGGCCGCTGCGGAAGGTGATGGTGCTGCTGTGGTCCTCGGGAACGAGCGTGGTCTCCAGCGCCGCCAGGTGCGGGAGACCCATGTGGACGATGCGGCGCTGCGTCAAGGTCGTGGTGCGCCCGGCCCGGTCGCGGAACCGGCACCGCCTGCTCAGCAGCCCCCGTTCGAGGTCCAGTTCGATCTCGTGCTCCAGCAGCGTGCACCGGCTCAGGTCGAACCAGTCGCCGTCGTCGAAGCGGAACGTCAGCGGCAACCAGTTCGGCAGGTTCACCATCGACTCCGTGGTGATCTCCTGCCCGGCGACCTCGGCGGTCCGGCGGTCGTAGCACCCCGCCGCGTACGTGCCCGGGTAGTGCACCCCGTCGTCCTCCGCCTCCGGAGCCGCCCCGCGGGTGGCGAAGTAGCCGTTGCCCAGCACGCACAGCGCCTCCCGCCGCCCCTCGTCGGCGGGGTCGAAGCCGCTGAACGTCCACGCGCGATCATCGGTCATCAGGCCCGGCCTCCGCTCAGCCGCTCCGGCCGGGGCGCGCACCTTCCAGCGGCACCACGGCGACCGGGCAGGCAGCCCGGTGCAGCACGCCGCGCGAGACCGATCCCAGCAGCGCCTCGGAGAACCCACCGGATCCGCGACGCCCCACGACCAGCAGGCGGGCACCGCTCGCGGCCTCGGTCAAGGCGGAGATCGGGTCCATCGAGCTGGTGAGGCGGCGCACGGTGACGTCGGGGTGGTCCGGGGCGAACCCGGCCACCGCTTCAGCGAGTGCGCGCTCCGCGCGCTCGACCAGTTCCTCGCGGTCCGGGTGCTCGAACGGGCCGGGGATGAACGCCGAATCCGGCGCCGCCTGCACCGCGACCACGTCGCAGCGCAGCGCTTCCGCCGTTTCGCAGGCGAATTCCAGGGCGCGGTCCCCGTGGACCGACCCGTCGACACCGGCCACGACGGTTTCCCGCCGCACCTGCTCGGCCGCCCCGCGCACCACCACCGCCGGGCACGTGGAGCGCGTCGCGACTTCCAGGGCCACCGAGCCGAGCACGGCGTCGTGCAGCGCCCGGTGTCCACGCGATCCGAGCACCAGCAGCGATGCGTGGCGCGCCACCTCCAGGAGCCGGGGAACGGCCCGGCCGGTCCGCGCCTCGACGCGCACTCGTCGAGGCGCGCCGTTGCGTTCACGGATCTGCGCGGCGAGGTCGGTCAGCCAGCCGGGACGGGTCCCGCCCGGATGCGGCCCGGTGCCGATGGTGAGCAACAGCAGCTCGTCGCCGCAGAGCGCCGCGTTCGCGCAGGCCCACTCGACCGCGCGCTCGGATTCGGGCGTGCCGTCCACCGCGATCGCGCACCCCGGCATCGCATCCCCCTTTCCTCGTTCCCAGGCTGGCAAAGGCACCTGCCCGGGGCATCTCGGCGTCCGGTCTCCTTCGGCGGTGGCGAGCGGGCGCGGGTGGAACCGCTCGGCGCGCCGCTCCGCGATCGCGGCGGGAGCGGGCGGCGGCCATCGCGGGACCCCGGCACCTGCGGCGGCGCGCAGGCATGGACGAAAGCCCGTTCCGGGCGCCCTTCGGCGGTGCGACCGTGAGGTGGTTCCTCGTGGAGGAGGTGGCATGAGCAGTGCCCGGCCCGGTCCGGTCGTCGCGGGGTTCAGCGGAACGCCCGGATCCCGGCAAGCGCTGCGGTGGGCGTGCCGCGAAGCCGCGGTGCGGCGGCGAGAACTGCACCTCGTGCGCGCGTTCTCCACGCCGCTGGAGGAGCTGACGCGGATCCACTTCCCCGCCGAGCCCGTCGACTTCGGACTGCTGCACGCGGACGTGGAGCACGAGGTGAGCGGGACGGTCGCGGAGTGCGCGCGGGACTGGCCGGAGTTGACCATCACGGGCGAGAGCCGGCTCGGGCACCCCGCGCTGGTGTTGCGGGAAGCCGCGGAGGACGGCGACCTGCTCGTGCTCGGACCCGCACAGCACGGGCGGCTGCACCACTGCCTGCTCGGATCCACGTCCGACGAGCTGCTGCGGGGCTCCGCGGTGCCCGTCGTCTTCGTCCGCGGGACGGAGTGGGTGGAACGCCACCGAGTCGTGGTCGGCGTCGACGGCTCCCGGATCAGCGCCCGGGCCGTGGGATTCGCCTTCGACCACGCGGCGCGGCACGGTGCCGAACTCGTCGCGGCTCTCGCCTGGGACGAGTTGCCGCGGGACGCGATCGCCCCGGCCAGGTGGAGCCTCGATTGGACCGACGTCACCCGCGGCTGCGAACGGCAGCTCGCCGAGTCCCTCGCCGGGTGGCAGGAGCAGTACCCCGACGTCCCGGTGCGGCACGAGGTCACGACGACGGAACTCCCGGCGGAGCTGCTGCTGCGCCACGCACGGGAAGCGGGGCTCGTGGTCGTGGGACGGCACGGCCGGTTCCTGATGCACGCGGCGATGGTGGGCTCCACCGGCCGTGCGGTCGCCCACCGGGCACCGTGCCCCGTCGCCGTCGTGCCCTGACGCACGCGGCCCGGTTCCGGTGCCGGCGGCTCGCCGGTTCGGACTCAGGTGCCCAGGGGCTCGCCGGTTCGGACTCAGGTGCCCAGGGGCTCGCCGGTTCGGACTCAGCCGCCTGGCAGCAGGACGGCGGCCCCGTGCACGCGATCGTCGGCCAGGTCCCGCAGCGCCGCGTCGGCCCGGTCCAGCCGGTACGGCGTGGTCGTCACCCGCAGGCGGTGCTGGTCGGCGAAGCGCAGGAAGTCCACCCCGTCGCCCCGGGTGTTCGCGGTGACGCTGCACAGCGCGCGTTCGTGGAACAGGTGCCGCTGGTAGTCGAGCTCCGGGATCGTCGTCAGGTGGATGCCGGCGATCGCCAGCGTCCCGCCGCGCCGCAAGGCGGCCAGCGCCACGGGAACCAGCTCGCCGACGGGGGCGAACAGCACCGCCGAGTCCAGCGGTTCCGGTGGTTCGTCCGCCAAGCCACCGGCGGTGGCCGCCCCCAAGTCGAGCGCGAGCGCCCGGGCGCGCGCGGACCGGGTGAGCACGTGCACGCGTGCGCCGCCGGCCACGGCGACTTGGGCGGTCAGGTGGGCACTCGCGCCGAACCCGTACAGGCCCAGCACTCCGCCCGCCGGGACCTGAGCTCGGCGCCACGCCCGGTAGCCGATCACCCCGGCGCACAGCAGCGGTGCCACCTCGGCGTCGGTGTACCCGGCAGGCAACCGGTAGGCGTAGGCGGCGGGCACCGTGGTGAACTCGGCATAGCCCCCGTCGGCGTCCCAGCCGGTGAAGCGCGAGCGGGGGCAGAGGTTCTCCCTTCCCCGCAAGCAGAACCCGCATCGCCCGCACGTGCCCCGCAACCACGGGATGCCGACCCGTTCGCCCAAGTCGAAACCGGTGGCGGCCGGGTCGCAGGCCACTACTTCTCCGACGACTTCGTGGCCCGGCACGACGGGCCGGCGGTGGGCGGGCAGGTCGCCCTCGGCGAGGTGCAGGTCGGTGCGGCACACCCCGCAGGCCAGCACCCGCACCAGCAGCTCGCCGGAGTCCCGGGACGGGACGGGGCGCAGCACCCAGCGCAACGGCTGCTCCGCGAGCGGGCCGGGCTCGCGCACGATCCACGCGTTCATGGTGTCGGCGATGGATGCCATCCCGTCCTCCCGGGGCGGCCCGCCGTCCCCGTCCGGGCCGCCGGCCTCGACCGATGTCCTGCGGGTACCAACCTGGCACGCGCCGAACCGCTGGTACCAGAGAACATCGGCCCGCTCCCCGCGGCGGATTCCGATCGGCGGGAGCGTCGTTTCCCGGAACGCGGGCGGCGGGCATCCCGGAGCGGCAGTCGATGCGGCGGCCGGGTGCCGGCGGCGATCGACCCGACGCGACGGGGGAGCGGTGGTAGTGGTCCGCATCGATCCGCACGAGCACGGCGCGGCGTTGTTCGACCTCGACGGGGTGCTGACCGACACGGCCTCGGTGCACCGCGCGGCGTGGAAGCGGCTGTTCGACCAGTACCTGGCGGGTCGAGCGGAGCGTCCCGGCCCGTTCACCGAGGAGGACTACCTGCGCCACGTCGACGGCAGACCTCGGGACGACGGTGTGCGCGCATTCCTGGGATCCAGGGGGATCGACCTCCCGGCCGGTTCCCCATCCGACCCTCCGGGGCACGAAACGCTGGTAGGGCTGGGAAAGCTCAAGGACCGGTACTTCCGCGACGCGGTCGGCGCCCACGGCGCGCGTGTGCTGGACGGTGCGGTGGAGCTGGTCACGTCGTTGCGCGCGCGGCGCGTGCGGACGGCGGTCGTGTCTGCCAGCCGCAACTGCGCGCTGGTGCTGGACGGTGCGGGCATCGCCGGGTTGTTCGACGTCTCGGTCGACGGCGTCGTGGCGGCGGAGCTGGGTCTGCGCGGCAAACCGGATCCGGCGACGTACCTGGAAGCCGCCCGCAGGCTCGGGTGCGCTCCCCGGCGATCAGCGGTCCTCGAGGACGCGGCGGTGGGTGTCCGAGCCGGTCGTGCCGGTGGGTTCGGCCTCGTCATCGGCGTGGCCACCGCCGCGGACCCCGGATCCCTGCGAGATTCCGGCGCGGACGTGGTGGTGCGTTCGCTGCGCGAGGTAGCGGTGGACGGCGCATCGCCTTGCGAGCGCTGAGGATGCCGCCGTCCTCACCGGACCAGGGCGCCCGGGCACGCGCGTGGTGCAGCACTCCGGTGCCACCGAGCCCACCAGGGGCCGCTGAAGCCGGCGTTGCCGCGATGGCCCCGTCGCCCGCCTCCCCGTCACCCGCGCCTGGGGTGAGGAGGCCCTGACCGCCCACCGGGCGTTCCACCGCGCCCTCTACGCCGCCTCGCACAACGACGTGCTGATCAAGATGCTCGACGACGTCTGGGACAAGTCCGACCGCTACCGGCGGATCGGGCTGGAACTCCCGCCCGGCGACGAACCCCGCACCCGCGACCACCGCGAACACCACGAGCTGTGCGACCTCATCGCCGCCGCCGATGCGCCTGGAGCGCGCGAGCTCGTGCGCGCGCACATCGAACGCAGCCTCACCGGCTCCGCCATCGACGCCCGCGAACACCGGGAACGCCGCGGCTTCCCGGAAGCGGGCTCCGAAGCCAGCTGACGCCGGCGCCGAATCCCGGTATCACGCACCTTTGTCGTTGCAGGTCAACGATCTCGGTGGCCTGATCGCGGCCGGATACGTGCGCATGTGGCCTTCGGGCCTGCTGGAATCAGGCTGGTGCCCGGCTGTCCGCTCACCGCGTGCTCCGGCCGAATTGCGTTGCCAGGAAGGCGGTCTGGTCGCGCACCGCGCGCTCGAACAGGTCGCCCACGTAGATGTCGAAGTGGTCGCCCTCGTAGCGGCCGACCTGCACGTGGTCCTGCCCGGCGGCGAGCCGGGTTTTGGTGTCGGCGGGTGCGGCCCGGTCGTCCTCGCACACGCACAGCAGGGTGGGCGCGGTGATCTTCGGCAGGTCCTTTCCCGGCCGGTACGGCGGTAGCCGCAGCGCTAACCGGGCCGCGACCCCGTTGGCGCTGTCGGCCCCGCCGCCGGGTCCTTTGAGGACGCCCCAGAGGGTGTCGCGGCCGACCCCGGCGTCAACAGGCCGGACGGGATCGCCACCGGTCTCGACGTTCTTCGACAGTCCCCTCCCCAGCGACGACATCTTGGTCACGGCCGCGGAGGTCCGGGGGGAGAGCCGGGTTCCCGGGGGCAGCAGCCGCGACGCTTCGGCGATCGCGCTCGGCGACACGAGGTAGGCGGGCATCCACCACACACCCACCACCGGAGCGAGCACCGGCTTCGCGCCGAACAAGGACCCCACGGTGTCGAGCACCCCGGCGGCGATGAGCCACAGCATGCTCAACGGTGAGCTGCGGAAACGTGAGAACAGCGAAGGCCGTCGGTGAACGGCACTGGGCCACCACAGCGGCCAGCTGGTGGTCCTCACTCGCGATCCGCAGCGCATGGCCTCCGCCGAACGAGGTTCCCCACACCGCGATCCGATCGGTGTCGACTCCTGGCAGCGACCGGCCGTAGGCCAGTGCGGCTCGCCGATCGTCGAGCTGATCGTTGATGTCGAGCAGCTGTCGAGGCGAGCCCTCGCTGGCCCCCAGGTACCGGTAGTCGAACACCAGCACCATCCAGTCCTGCTCGGCGAACCGCTCCGCGAACGTGTTCAGCCGCCACTCCCGCATGGCGCCGAGTCCGTGCGCCATGACCACCAGGGCGACAAGGACGAGTTGCTCGTGGCCGTCGCCGACCGCTATTTCCAAGCGCTGCTGCACGAGCACGCCTCGCTGGCGGACCGTCCGCTCGCCGAGCAGTTCCGCTGGTTGATCGAGAGGCTGCGGCCGGTCGAGCACCTGGTCGCCACGGTGCACAACCGGGTCGCCGTCTCGGAGTCGGTCCGCGAGTGGCACACCGGCTTCCACCGGCGCTTCGAGAACCTCTTCGAGCAGACAACTCGCCGACTCCCTGACCGCCGAACACCGCACCGCGGAATTCGCTGCCGCGACCTTCGTCCTCGAAAGCGCGATCACCCACAGCATCGACGAGGCCACCACGGAACAACTCTGCAAGATCACCGCCGATCGCCTGCACCGGGTGGCCGAGGCGGAGCGATCTAGGGAGTGACGCGGTAGAGGTCTGCTGCCTGCTGCTGGGAGTGGGAGCGGCATCGCGCGCGGTGGGCCGCGCTGGGCATTCGCTGCCATGCGGGTCGGAATGTCGGCTCCCTGCCGGCTGTTCAGGTGACGATGTCGGCGAGCCGGGTGATCTCGTCGGGATCGTCCGTGGCGGGAACGAAAATGATCTCGTCGACACCGAGGCCGGTGTAGACCGTGATGGTCTGCTCGATCGTCTCCCTGGTGGTGCAGAGCACCGCGTTGGTGGCGATCTCCTTCGGGGCCAGCCGGTAGAAGTCCTGGATGTTCGCCCGTCCGGCCTCGGTGTCGCCCAGTGCGAAGTAGGCGAGCACGACGAGTTTCGGGGCGCCCTGGCGGCCTGCCTCCTGCCAGGCCCGCTTCGCCGCCTCGAAGCGCGGCGCCGTCATGGCCGGCGGCAGCGAACCGCCGATGTAGCCCTCGCCCCAGCGCACCATGCGGTCCAGCGCGCGAGCGGTGTACCCGCCGAACAGCATGGGGACTTGCCGGGTTCCCGATGGCACGGCTGGGTTCGGTCCGTTGCCGACCGGGGCGCCGGCCCAGACCTCGCGGTAGGTCGCCAGGTCGGATTCCAACCGCGCGCCGCGACCGTGCAGCTCGTGCCCGGGCACGGTGAATTCGTCTTCGCGCGAGCCGACGCCGACGCCGAGCGTGAGACGGCCGCCGGAAACACCGTCGATGCCCGCGATCTCCTTGGCCAGCAAGGCCCCAGGCCACGTCGGGGCCAGCAGGACCGCGCTGAGCAGTCCGATCGTGGTGGTCGCCCCCGCCGCGGCCGCGAGCGCGACGGTGTCACTCACACCCGGGTACGCGTAGCGCCCGGTCGTGGCGAGGGTGGAGAACTCCGCTTCCTCAGCCCGCGCGGCCCAGCGCGGAATGGTCGATGCGGTGACATCACGCACCTGATTCGGAAGTCCGATGCCGATCTGCACAGCGATTCCTCTCTGCGGTTGGGGCGATCCGCCGGTCAGGGCGTGCCAGGAAGGGAGCGGAAGAATTCCCGGATGTCGGCGATGAGCACCTCCGGTGCTTGCAGGGCGGGGAAGTGCCCGCCCTGGTCGTGCTCCCGCCAGCGTGTGACCACATTGGACAGTCACGCCAGGTCCTGGATGGCGTTGTCCCCGGGGAAGTTCGCCACCGCCGTCGCAGCGCCCGATGGCGACGGCCTCCCCGCCAGCAGCTCGGCTCCGGCCTCGAAGTATAGGCGTGCCGCCGAGCCCGCGGTCCTGGTCAGCCAGAAGATGGTGACGTTGGTCAGGATCGCGTCCCGGTCGACGGGGGTCTGCTCGGTCTGCGCGGGGTCGTAGTCGACGAACCACTCCAGGTTCCAGGCCAGCTGCCCGACCGGCGAGTCGTTGAGCGCGTAGGCGATCGTCTGCGGGCGGGTGCTCATCTCGTGCATGTAGCCGGAGCGCCCGTACCACCACCGCTCGTGGTCGAGCGCCCGTTCGCGATCGGTTTCGCTGAGCAGTTCACGTTCGTCGGGGGACATGGGCCAGGCGGCGAAGGCCAACGCGTTGACGTGGACCCCGATCACCCGTTCACCGGCCACCCGACCCAGCTCGGGTGCGATGAGACTGCCGAAATCCCCGCCCTGGACCGCGTAGCGCTCATACCCCAGCTTGCTCATCAGCTCAGCCCAAGCGCGGGCGGTGTGGTGGACACCCCAGCCGCGCTCGTGGGTCGGGCCGGAGAAGGCGTACCCGGGCAGCGAGGGCGCGACTACGTGAAAGGCGTCGGCAGGGTCGCCGCCGTGTGCGCGGGGATCGGTCAGCGGTCCGAGGATCGCGTGGAAGTCGGCGACCGTGCTGGGCCACCCGTGGGTGATGATCAGGGGCGTCGCGTCCGGCTCGGGCGAGCGGACGTGCAGGAAGTGGATGTTCTGCCCGTCGAGCTCGACGGTGAACTGCCGGTGCGCGTTCAGCGCGGCCTCGTGCGCTCGCCAGTCGTAGCCCTCGCGCCAGTGATCGGCCAGATCCCTCAGCCACGCTTTGTTGACGCCGTAGGACCAACCGACGCCGGGCAGCTCATCGGGCCAGCGGGTGCGGTCCAGCCGCTCTGCCAGGTCCACGAGGTCTTCTTCAGGGATGTTGATCCGGAATGGGCGAGGTTCGGATGCCATTCGACTCTCCTGGGTTGTGAAGTCCGCACTGCGGCGGCAAGCCGCGGACGGTGGTGTTAGGCGCGCGGCGAAGGTGCGACCCTGCGCGTGGAGAATTCAGCGACATGCGAACAGCGGGGAGAACATGTCGAAGTGGTGAGATGCCGCGGCAATTCGAGTGCCGGGGTGGTCGTGCGGCGATGTGGCCGGCCGTCGGCCGCAGGTCTCGCTGCTGGTGCGTGAGTCGGGTGGGGTCGGCCCGGCTGGTGGGGTTCAGGCGCCGTTCTCGACCAGTGCCTTGAGTCGCGGCAGGGTCTTCTCGATGCCCTCGGCGTTCCAGCGGGGCCACGGTGTGCGCACGAGTAGTCCGCGGACCGGCGAGGTGGTGAGGTCGCAGGTCTCGGTCACCCGCGTGTCGCCGTCGACCTCGTCGAGTTCGTAGCGCCAGCGGTGCTTGCCGGGGTGGCACCACGCGATGCGCCGATCCGCCTCGAACTCTACGACCGTGTTGACGATCCGGTAGTGCACGCCGAACAGCTTCATGGCTGTCTTGAACGTGTCGCCCAGGTTCAGCCGGACCGGGCCCGAGACCGTGTTCTTCACGGTGCCCGAACCGTCGAAATCGGCGTGGCGGTGCGGATTGGCGAGTGCGGAGAACACCGCCGAGGGTGGTGCGGCGATGATGATGTCGCGGGAGATCAGAAGTGGGCGGGGTGCGGAGGGCATTCGGTTCTCCTGGTTCACCTGTTGCGGGCCGAGGCGCTCACATGACAACATATTGTCATGTCCGACAAGCTAGCGAGACGACAACATGTTGTCAAGAGTGGTGATCAAGCATGCGATGCCTACGCCGCACTGGTCGACCAGGTCGGCAGGCTCGCCGACGTCGTCGAGGCGGTCGGCAACGGCATCGCCCGGCCCACCGGTCAGAGCTTGGCGCGTTGGCAGGTCCTGGCTGAGGTCGAGCACGAAGCCGCCCCGGTGGGGGCCATCGCCTGCCGGCTCGGCCACACGCGCCAGGGCGTGCAGCGCGTCGCGGACCTGCTCGTCGAGGACGGCCTCGCTTGCTATCGGCCCAACCCCGCGCACCAGCGGGCCAAGCTGCTCGAAGTCACCCCGACCGGCCGCGCCGCCCTGCACAGGATGCAGGCGGCCTACACCCATCTGGCCCTGCGCACCACCGAAGGCCTCGATCCGGAACGGCTCGACCTCGCACGCGAGACCCTCGGCGAACTACAGCGCCGCCTCGAATCCGAGCTGCCCTGACCTGTCAGCGCCGCGGGCGCGCATGCCGGAGACCGGCGGTTGCGCCGCGTGTACTTCTCAGCCGCCGAATACCACCCCGATGTCCGCCGCCGCGTAGTTGGCGGCGTAGGAGCTCTGCGGGCGGGGCCGGGTGTGGTGCTCCTGGAGCTCGTCGAACATGTCCTCCACCCGAACGGTCAGATAGCGGCCCGTGCTCTCGACGCTGGCCTCCCGCAGGACGGCCTGGACGTCGGGAAGGGCATCTCCGGGGCGTCGGCCATCCGGGTCGACGCCGTGTGCCGCACGTCGTGCAGAGGTTCGTGCCCAGATTTTCGTTGGCCCGCTGGAGAATTCGCCGCATCGCCCGATACGACACCGGCCGCGCCTCGTCCGCCACAACGGCTCGTCAGGGCCGGGTATCCCATCCGCCGTCCAGGTAGCGCGGCAGGTACCGGATCGCCTCCGGTGATACGGGGACTCTTGAGGCAGCGGGTGCCCGTGGGTGCCACGTACACCCGAGCCCCGGCCCAGTCCACGTCGCCGATGGTCACGCCCAGCAGCTCACTGGCCCTGACTCCACTGGACGCACAGCACGACAACAGCGCCCGGTCCCGGTCGCAGGTCATCGCCGGATCGCAGTGCGCGGTCCCAGTCGCGCAGGTATCCGGACCACGTCGGGGACAGTTCCCCGGTGAGCCGATCAAGATCGAGAATGGGCATCGGAAACCTCCGAAGTCAAGTGGTCCAGCAGTTGTGCCACTGATGAAAGTCGGCTGGGGTGTGCTCGGCTTTCGGGGTGTGTACCTGTGGCCGGTCACCGGCCGGGATCGAAGAAGAGCAGCGCGGGCGAGGCTAAAGCCAATCATCCTGATCGGCCGACCAATGATCAATCCGCCCGTGCTGTGAGCCGGTGCTGAGGCCCGGGGTGCCGCCGGGCCGAACCTGCTCATCGTCGGTGGCTTCCCTCCGACGCAATGAGGACCGCTCGGAGAACCGGTGACGGCCCGGCCACGACGGCATCGTGTTCCTCACCGACGGGCCGCAATGAGGACCGGCTCGAAGAGCCGGTGACGGGCTGGGCGGGCGCAGGGTGGTCATCTACAACGCCGCGTTCGCCGCAATGAGGACCGGCTCGGGGAGCCGGTGACGGGGTCCGATCCGAACATGCGCTGGAGCCCGATCACGGGCCGCAATGAGGACCGGCTCGGAGAGCCGGTGACGGACCGAAGACGGCCGCGCCATGCGCGCGAACTACCGCGCGCCGCAATGAGGACCGGCTCGGAGAGCCGGTGACGGCGAGATGCTGAACGACGCGACCGACCGGCTCGCGGAGCCGCAATGAGGACCGGCTCGGAGAGCCGGTGACGGCCGGCACCGGCGCCGAGCAGCCCCGGCGACATCGCCGCGGCCGCAATGAGGACCGGCTCGGAGAGCCGGTGACGGCAGCACCGGTTCCGGTTCCGAGGATCCCTCGGTACCGGCCGCAATGAGGACCGGCTCGGAGAGCCGGTGACGGCGCCGCCGGATCATCAAGCAGGCCATCGGCGCTCGCCGCGCCGCAATGAGGACCGGCTCGGAGAGCCGGTGACGGCTGGTCACCCATACGACTACTCAGCATCCCAACCTCCTGGCCGCAATGAGGACCGGCTCGGAGAGCCGGTGACGGCTGTGCTTCCGCGCTCGCGTCGTAGAGCAACCGGTCGGTGCCGCAATGAGGACCGGCTCGGAGAGCCGGTGACGGGTACCCGGATTTTCGGGCGCGGTGACCTGGGTTTTCAAAGATCGTTGCGAGCGGTGCCGCGTGGAGATCGTCGGGAAAGCGTGTGCTGCATCGTATCGGATCAGTGAGTGCTCCTGACCTGCGGGAACGGGATGCGAGCGGCTACGCCTGGGGAGGGATGAGCCAAGCCGCTCGCGTGGTGTGGAGCGGGATTTCCCTGGTGCAGGTGAGGAGCACGGGGTGGATGCTTCGCGGTGAGCTTGAGCGTTCACCCGCCGTGCGTCACCGGTGGAGTGGGCTGGGCCCGTGAGCCGTGCGGCTGTCGGTGGTGGCGGTGTCGCCGATGAACACAGCGGTGGTGCGGCGTTGGGGGACGAGTTGGAGCATGTCGGTGCGGCCGCGGACGCCGGGGGTTCCGCGGTATTGGCGGACTTCTCGGTCGTGTTCTCCCCAGTTCCGGAATTCGGTGATGTCGGGCCGGGTGTGGAGCGGCGATGAATTCGGCCACAGTGGACTGTCGACGTCATCGTGTTCGGTGAGTTGTGCGGCCCACCATCGTCCGTGGTCGATGCGCACCCGGATCCACCGCCGCTTCGCCCATGCCCACAGGTGGGTGGTGGCGGGTGGTTCGGTGGGGAAGCGTTCTTGGTGGAAGCCGTGGTGGTCGGACCATGAGGTGGTCCAGGTCCCGGCTTGGGCGTGCAGCTGGTGCCAGTCTTCGCGTGCGCGCGGTCCGGAGCCGTGCAGGAACCAGGTGTCGGTCATGGGCTGCTCCTTCACAGCGCGGTGGCGAGGTCGGTCAGCGGTAGGTCGGTGCGGAGTCCGGTGCGTGCGGCGACGGTGCCGTAGCCGGCGGTGGTGCGGGCGCCGATTCCGGTGTAGCCGTCGTGCAGGTCGGCCAGTACCGCGTGCAGGAGGCGTTCGTCGGCTTCGTCGATGGCGTCGAGCGCGCGCACGTGCAGGGTGAAGGTGCCGCTGGCGACGACTTCGTGGGTGTAGAGGGCGGTGTCGCGGGCGCCGCCGGTGAACCGGTCGATGGCGACGTGGTTGCGATGGGCGATCACGGGCTCCCGGATCACCGCGTCGTCGACGGCGATTCGGCCGCGGCGCCCGCCTGCCGCGTTCGCGTGGCCGAACAGCGTGCAGGGACGGCACTCTCCGCAGCTCTGGTCGGTGCAGGCTCCGGCGCCGACGACGCGGCAGATGTATTCGGCGCGGGAGCGCAGGACGCCTTTCAGCGTGGAGCCGGGAATCGCGTAGTCGCCGTCGGTGCGGAGCCGGAAGGTGGGTAGCAGGTTGTCCTGCGCGTCTCCCGTCCCGCAGTGCACGGCGTCCACGATGGACAGTTCGGCGCGCAGGGCGATCTCCGGTTCCGGGGTGTCGACCGGCTTGGTCGGTTCGGGGTAGGACTGGATGTCGGTGTCGCGGATCCAGCTGAGCAGCCCGGGGCCGGTGCTGAGGTCGTATTCCGCCTCTCCCCACCCGATCAGCGAGCAGCGTCCGGCGCCTCGGGTGACGCCGCGGCCGAGCATCGGGTGCCAGCCGGTCAACGCGGCGAGGAATCGGTCGCGCAGTGGTGCGTCCGGGTCGTCCCAGCGCAGGAAGACGTCGAACTCGGTGCCTGCTGGTAGCAGTTCGACTTCGTAGTAGTGGTGCGTTCGAGCGGCGCCGCGTTCCCGGTCGATCGCACTGCGGCGGTGCGTCACGCTCTCGCCCGCGGGCCGCAGTGCCGTGCCGAGCACCTGGATCGCCGAGGGGATGGCGTCCGCGCGACGGTCGCTGGAACGCGTCGGCGGCTTGTTGCCGAACAGTGCGTCCAGTGCACCGTCGTGGCGGGCGCAGTGGGCTCGGAGGCTTCCGGCGACGGTCGTGCCGGGCAGGTGGATCTTCCCGTCGGGGGCCCGGCGCAGGGGAGAGGCGTACCCGTCGCCGGTGCGGGTTTCGGTCGCGGTGACGCCGCCTGCGGTGTCGAACCGCATCCGGGCGGTGATGAGCGTGACCTTCATCGGTGCGCCTCCTGCTGGGCGCAGTTCTCCAGCACGTCGTGGAAGAGCTGCGGTGAGACGATGTCGAGCAGCGTCCGCAACGCGTTCCCGAAGGGATCGCCGACGTTGATCCGGTCGCGGAATGCGGAGTCGTCGACCGGTTCCTGCTGCATCCGCTGCGCGCGGTGTCGCAGTGCCGTCAGGTGTTCGCGCAGTTCTGGGTCGCGCAACGCCGCGGTCTTCTCGCGCAGGCCGTGCAGGGTGGTGCGGTGGGGGTCGAAGGTGTAGAGCGCGCCGAAACCTTCGCGCCGCCGCAGCCCGATGCCGCGGGCCAGCAGTGTGCGGCGTGCCTGTTCGCTGGCCGGTTCCGCGCAGGTGACGTGGTACGTCGAGCCTGCTTGCACGGCGCGCTCCACCGGTTTCGGCAGTCCGCTGGCGATGTGCCAGCCTTCGACCTGGCACCAGCGGGTTCGGCTCGTGATGCCCTGCACCTCGACGCCGAGCGCTTCGGACAGTTCCCGGCGATCCGGCTTGGCGCTGGGGAAACCGAAGTCGTCCACGAACACCCCTGGCCCGAGCAGCCGCAGGACGACCTCGTTTCCGTGCTGCTCCACGGGTTCGGGAACGCAGGAGTGGTCGACCTCGAGCAGTGCGCTGCCCTGGGTTTTCGTGCGGCCGCCGAGCAAGAGCGTGTCGACGGGTTCGTCTCCGATGTGCAGCGCGCGCAATGCGGGCCCGTGCATCCAGCCGGCGAACCGGGCGCCGCTGGCTACGCTGTTCTGGGTGAAGAGGTGGCCTTCGCGGGCGACGCCTTGCGGGGTGAGGGCGGCACGGGTGCGGATGCTGCGGCCGACCGAACCCGCGGCCGTGCCCTTGCTGCGCTCCAACGGCTTGTCGCAGTCCTCGCACTCGTCGGGGACCTTCTCGGTCGCCTCGTCCCACATTTCCTTGGTGCACCGGCCGGGCTCGGGCCGGTACTTGTGCAGGTGCACGCTCAGCGGGACGGGCACGCTCAGCTCGGAGTGCAACGGGCCGAACGCGCCGTCGCCTTCGAAGACGTCGAGGAATTCCGGTGTGGTCGTCACCGGCACGCCGTGCTCGGCGACCCAGCGGGCGGCGAGCGCACCGCGCAGCACCGTGCCGGGAATGTGGTCGTAGGTGTCCTGCACGAAGTCGGTGCGGAGCCGCTTGCCCGCGGCGACCGGTTCGGTGAGGGTGACGGTGATCCGGGCGGTGTCGGTCATGTCCTCAGCTCCAGGAACGTGCGCACGAGCGCCTCGTCCGGTTCGTGCGTGCAGCGGATGCCGACCCAGCCCAGTCCGCGGCGCCGCCACGCCCCGAGCGACCGGGTCGCTTGCGCGGCGATGGTGAGCACCGCCAGGTGCAGGTCGCGGCGTTCGGGCGCGACGTGGCGGAAGCGGCGGATGTGGAACTCGGCCTGTTCGGCGCCGGTCTGTTCGGCGAACACGAGCATGTCCTGCTGCGCCGACCCGGTCTCGGCGTCGATGCGGACGCGCGCGGCGGGTGTCGAGTCCTGCCAGCCGTGGAGGGGACGTGCCGGGCTCCACCGCCACGGGCACGGGATCGCGTCCGAGCCGAACACCTCGTCGAGCACCGGGTTCTGCTCGCCGAGCAGGGTGGTGGCGGTGGCCCGCATGACCCCGGCGAGGCTGGTCGCGGGCAGCCGGTCGGTGTCGTCGATGGTGTCGTGCGCGCCGCGGCCGCCTTCGCCGCGGGCGACGCGGAACGGCGAGTGGAACGTGATCGTGAAATCAAGCCGGTTCATGCCACCACCAGCGGACGGTGCCGAGCGCGTCGGCGAGGCGGATCGGGCCGTGGAACGGTGCGAGTACTTCGGTGCAGCCGACGCGGGCAGCGTGCGCCGTCAGTTCCGCGGATCCCTCGCCGTGGGCCCGGAGCAGGTCGAACAGTCGATGCCGAGCCGATTTGGGCAGTGCGGCCAGCTCCCGCAACGGCTCCAGGTGCGCGTTGAACTCCGCGCGCGTCAGCGCGGAACGGGTGCTGGTCCCGACACCGTCTCGGGTGGTGTCCTGCCAAGCCAGCGAGGCGGCTTCCCCGCGGGTGTGCACTTTCGCCCGGCGCAGCAGGGTTCCCGCGAGTTCGTTGAGCTGGAACAGCGGAAGCTGGTAGTGGTGGAAGACGACCCCGGCCGACAGGGTGGGCAACCAGTCGGCACCTTCGCTGCCGGTTGCCGTGCCGATGCGCCGGGTGAACTCGTCGAGCAACGTGTCCACGAACCGCCACGCCCGGCTCGCCGGGATGCTCACCAGCACGTCGTCACCGCCGACCAGATGCGGCACGATCGGCAGCAGCGCGTCGCCGTCGCGGCGGATCTCGTGGACGGCGGTGACCAGCGCGTTCCAGGTGGCGTCGTCGATGACCCGCGCGAAGTCGAGGGTCATGCCGTTCTGCTGGACGCTCTTGATGAACTGGCCGATGGCGTTGCCGTCCGCGTACACCAGCGCCAGGTGCGTCTCGCCGGAGCCGTCCAGCTCGGCGAGGACGTCGAAGGTGTCGGGCACGCCGACCGTTCCGGGGCCGGTGGGCTTTCCGCCTTCCCCGTCTTGCAGCCGTTCGAGCAGCCGAGCTTCCGGGAACGGCATCAGCTCGCGCCGCTCGGCTCGTCCGGCAGCCTCGTCGCGGGCGGCGCATTCCACGCAGAGCGGTTTGCGCCGTTCTCCGTCGTTCTTGTCGGCATCGGAGGTCTCGACGGTGTCCGGCGAGGCGGGCCAGGTGTCGCACCACCCGCAGGGACGCCCGGCCGGCCAGTCCGCTGCTGCCGCAGGCCATTCTTCGGGGTCGCCGGTGCCATTCGTCCGGGCCAGGGAGTACGTCTCGCCGTGGAACCAGTTCACTGCGAGCGATGCCCCCGGCATGTGCTTGCGGAGGTGGCCGATGACGCGCCGTTCGACGTCGGCCTGCCGGGAGCCGTCGTGCAACCGCAGCGCCACCACTCCGTCGATCCGCCCGGCTTCCTCGTTGATCTCGACTGCCGGCGCGAGATCAGCCAGCAGGGACCGGATGACGTCGGGGTCGGTGGCCTGGCTGATCAACGTGGAGCCACCGCGGCGACCGCGCAGTCTGGGGGTGCGGGCCAGCCAAGACTGGATCTGCACGACCCCGATGTCGAGGTAGTCGTTCACTGGGACCCCTCGGGCTTGGACCTGATCGGCATCGACTGCTCGTCGTCCTCCACTGAGGGAAACGGCCTGAACGGATAGCTTTCGCTCGAGGTCGCGGCGCCGGAGGTCCATTTCCAGAACTCGAAGCCTTCGTCGAACTTGTCGGTCCCCTTCACAGTCCAGCGTTCTCCAGGCGGATACCAGACGCGGTGGTTCTGCACCGAGTCGGGGTGGAGCACCTTCGCCACGGCCTTGCAGTGCCGGTCGCTCAGAGTTTCGCGAAAGTCCTTGAGCAGCACGGGCATCTCGGTGACGAGGTCCCGGTCGGGGAGGGGAAGCCCGTACCTGGCACCGGAGTGGTGGAACTCTGATCGCTGCAGGTCGACCGCGAACCGGCAGCTGCCGAGACCGAGCGGTTTGCCACCACCAAGGTGCGTGCGGAGTTCCGGTTCGCTCAACATGTCCGCGGGACTCAGCGCGGCCAGCAGGGAGCCGAGCTGCTGTTCGTCGATGTCGGTGAAGGTGAGCGTGGCGCGCAGCTTCGTGTTCTTCGGGAACAGCTCGGCGGGGGTGGTGAGATCTGTCTGGTTCGGTTGATCCTTGCGCTGGTGCTTGCGGGCTTCTTCCCGCTTGTTGAGCTCCGGGGTGTGCCAGTAGTGCTTGCGGCCGCGCAACTCTCGTGGCGTCGGCTTGTCCGCGCGTGATCCCCATTCTCGAAGGGCCGGCTCCGCCGAGGTCCCGACGAGTTCGGGGCTGGTGTTGGTCAGGTAGGCCTGTCCCGCGCCGGGATGAGGTGCTCCCATCGGTGGCAGCACGATGCCCTTCGGGTCGACCCGGCGGAGCGCCACCGCATCACCGAAGCGCACGTGTCCGCGGTAAGCACGCTGCGCGGCCCGCTCGGTCGGGGCAGCCTCGTCCGGGTCGATGCTTCCGAACAATCGGCAGCTCGGGCACAGCTCCTCCCAATCGGTGCAGGGCGTGAAGCCGCGGACCCGTTCACCGGAGGTGGACTCGCCCGAGTGCCGCCACAGCATCGCCAGGCTGAGCCTGGTGACGGTCCCGAAGGCGTCCACGTCGACCCACACGGCTTGGCCCTGGCGAAGGTCGGGCGTGGCGAGGTCGCGTTCGCCGACCAGCACCTGCCTGGCGTCCTGGCGGTGGGGTGTGAACTCGAAGTGAACCTGTTCGGTCGTGTGCCCCTCGGTCTGCTCGCGGCGCGAGGTGCGGCGATCGTCGGTGTCCTCGACCACGCGCAGGAACTCGCTCCACACGTCGTCCGGGACCTCCACAGGGGCTTCGCTCCCCAGCTTGCGCACGTGCGCGCGGTACGGATCGGTCTGCTTCCGTGCGTCGGCGGCACTGATGAAGACCACCCAGTGGCCCTCAGGGTTAACGTCGACCTGGTCGGGGCGGCCGCCTTTGCCCTTCCATCCGGCGATGTTCAACCGGTCTCCGGATCGGAGTCCGTGCTGGGCGAGATCGGAGAGGATGTGCTGGTCCAGCCGGTGTCTCCGCATGTCACCCGGTTCGCACAGCCGGACCGTCGGCGGTCTTCCCTCGCTCGGTGGGCGTTCGACCACCGCCATCCGCAGCGTGTCCGACACCTGAGCCGGGTCCCGATAGCTGGGCAAGTAGTCCGCGTCGAAGATCCGCAGACAGCTGCCGGTCAACGTTTCGTGCATCGACCGGACGGCGCCTTTCAGCGACGAGCCGGGTACGAACGCGGTCCCGTCGGGGCGTCGCGGAATCCGGTTCTCCTCGCCGAATCCCCTGATCAGCAACGGGGTGAGAACCTCGATGTCGAGGGAAAGCGTGCCGCTGAGCAGTCGCGGATCGCCGGAATGCCCGTGCGGGCGGCGCCGGTCGGGGGCGGAATCGGGAAGCGGTATGAATGTGTAGGGGTTGACGAACGACTCGGTCAAGCATTCCTCCCAGATGACCCTGGCTCGTTCGATGAAGCGTGCCGGAGCGTGCGGTACAGTACACCGTCCGTCCGACCGGATCACCGGAGAGTCATGCGGAAGTTGTTCTCCTCGCTGGTCAAAGCATCGACACGCGTGGCGTTGGCGGACTATTTCACCGCCGCCACCTCGGGTGCGCTGACCGCGGCATTCGCATTGCTGATCGAGGACCTGTTCCCGAAACCAGGCGATCAGCTGGACTTGTCCCCGGTGCGGTTCGTGGTGTTCGGCATTCTCGTCCTCGTCGTGCTCGCCGCAATGCTGTTGCGGCGGCGGTTCCGCACGACCGCCGGAACCTTGTTGAGCGTGCAAGTGCTCGATGAGGGGATGGGGGACTTGACGACGAATGAGGAGTCCCGCGAACTGGCGCAGGACCGCGCCATGTCGATCCGCACGGTGCACCGGTGGGCTGACCTGCCCGGAAGCACGCGCGGCGGAGTGATCGACGTGGTCGACACGTGCGCGGAGGCGGGTGCCGCGGCGGACCTCCTGGTGAACACGGTGCCGGAGGACGGGCGGATCGTGGTGGCCCCGAACCTGCTGTGGCCGATCGCGCTCTCGGTCGGTGGCGCGTTGCCGTTGGCCGAACGCGATGTCTGGCTCGTGGAACTGTCCACTCACGACAAACATCCGAACGAAGAATTCGAACTGGACAAGTCCGATCTGCACGCGGCTGTTCCGGTCGATCTCGATCCGATCGAGTTGAAGGAACCGAGCGGGGATCGGGTCGGGGTGTCGATCAACCTGACTCAAGCACAGGTCACGTCCCAGCCGGACGAATTGCTGCGTTCTTTCGAAGTGCGAACCGTGCACCACGTGCATCGTCCGGGCGGGGTCGGGGAAGTGGTCGAAGTGGACGGCCGGCTTCAGGTGCATTTCTCCGGTGCGGAACTTGCCCGGGTCGCGCGTTCGGTGGCGGTTCAGCTGGTGCGCATCAAGGAGAGTTGCGGCGAGCGGGAGCTCGTCGTGACGGCGCGCATGCCGAAAACGGTCGCGGTCGCGGTCGGCTGGTATCTCGCCCAGTTCAAGTGCCGCTTCTACCGCGGCACCCACCTGTTGCACTATTCGGGCCCGGGGAAGCCGACATTGCCGATGCGGGTGCGCCGAGCGCAGTCGAGCAGGTTCGGGGCCGAACCGGTATGACGCGAACCGGAACTCGCACCGACCGGCTGCTGACCTTCGCGTTTCCGGACGGCATCAGCATCGCGCCACGCCGTGCGGGCAAGATCGGAGCCCTGTTGCGGCAGGCCGTCATGAGCCGGATGCCGGACCCGCTGCCTCCCGAGGTCTCGGGTCACGACGCCGACCACCTCCAGCACGTCGCCTACCTGCCGCTGCTCGATGCGGGCCGTCCCGCCGCGACCGGGCAGATCACCGGAGTCGGCGTCTCGGTCCCGGCAGGCAGCCCGGATCTGGCGACGCTCCTGCGCGATGTCCTGCGGGCGCGGAACTTCCACCTCCGGCTGTCCCGAACCAGCCTGCCGTTGCAGGAGCCCGCACGGAACGATCCGGTCCTGGAACCATCGCGGTGGACGGCGTCCTCGCTGAGGTGGTCCACGGTGACGCCGATCGTGTTCGACCGCTTTCCCGGCCGGGGCGGCGAAAACGCGGAACTCGCCCGCGCCTGCGTCCACATGGGACTACCCGAACCGTCCCGCATCGCCACCGCCCGCGACCCCTTCCTGCCCGGAGCCGCCGACCTCGCCCGCCGAGACCTCGCCCGCCAGGAACCCCGGCCGCGCCCCTACACCCACGCCACCATCGAGTTCCCCATAGCGGTCACGGGCCCCCTGCTCCTCGGCGCCCAGCGGTACCTCGGCATGGGCCTCCTCAAGCCCACGAGCGCCTGACAGTCCGGAAAAGCTCACCGCGCTGAGAACGCGGACCAGCCGACTACTCGGCCGCGCATTCCTGGGGTCTGCCTCATTCGGCCGTTTTCGCCGCGGCGAGGGCGGCGAACTCCGCGCCCGGCAGCCACAGCGACAGCTCGGTGCCCGGGTTGAAGTACACCCTCGCGCCAGGCGTGCTGTTCGCGACGGACAGCGCCACGTGCCCAGGGATCGGGTGGTGGTGCGGCCAAGTGCAGAACTTCGCCGAAGTGCACAACCCCAGGACCGTCCCACCCGGACGCTCGGGGTCACCGATCATGGAGATGGTCGTATCCCCCTCGTACTGGGCGTAGACGAGCACGTTCTGGGCCGCGGCCAGTGCATCGGCAAGGTGACCGAGCGCGTTGAAGCCGTGCATCACCCGCCACAGGGTCAGTTCCAGCCCGTTGGCGAAGTTCCATCCGCCGGTACGGGCAGAGCTGGGCTCGTAATCGGGGTTGATGAGCGTCTTGACGATGGCACCGGTGCTGTCGGACTTGTATCCGCCCTGGATCGCGAACCGCGGCGGCGACACACCCGGACGGATGGCAGGGTCGGCATAGGTGATCCACTCGCCCGGCTTGGTCGCCGCTTCTGCGCGGAGCGCGTCGTCGATCGGCGGAAGCGGCCACGGTCCGACCATCGTGCTCCGCTGCAATTCGGTCATCGTCATTCTCCTGTGTCGCCGAAGCCGATGTTTCTGTACCAGGGATTGTTGAACCAACGTGGTACGCCGTCGACCTTCGTCCAGCCACCTCGGATGTGTTCACGCGGAACACCGTTGATGTAGATTTTCTCGCCCTCTCCGTGGCTGACGAATCGGTCCCCGTCGAGCACCTTGAACGTCGCGTCGACATCGACAGCTGGCGTCGGCGATCGGATGTCGAGCACGACGCCATCGCCGATGCCGCCATCACGGGCCAGTGCGTGGCCGAGCTCAGTAGTGGTGGAGACGTAGGGGCTCGGCATCCCACCCTCACCCACGTGCGCCCCCAGGGAATGGATGTTCACCGCCGCGTCGGGTTGCCGAGCATGGATGCCGTCACTGAACACCCGTTCCAGGCTTACGCCTTCAATCTTGCGGTAGACCGGCTCGGCACTGGTCCTGTAGATGAACTCTTTCGGCAGCTCCTTGTAGGAGTTGACCGGCTCACCGGTGCTCAGGTTGACCGGGTCGCGGGTGAGCCCGTCGGGCAGCGGGTTGTCGGGGGAGAGATCGTGCCACCCGTGCTGGCCGAACCCGATGGGGTCCTTAGTGTTCGCCTCGGGGTCGCTGTGCACGCTGCGGTAGGCCTCGTCGAACTTCTCGCCCGCCTCGAAACCGGGCAGCTCCCGGTGGTCCGGCAGCGGCTCCCGCGCGGTGTTCGGGACCGCTTCGGGTGTTGTGGGACCGTGCTCGGACGAGGTCGTCGCGTGGCCGTGGTGCGGCGCCTGCGGCGGTGCCGAATCGGGGGTGGCCGCGGCCGGTGGGTGCGTTCCGGACGGTTCCGGAAACCGGCCCCACTGCGGCGCACCGGGCGGCGGCGTCGATGGCGGTGCGGCAGGGCGTGGCGGGCTGGCGGGGCCCGGTGTCGGTCCGTCCAGGTGCGGGTGCAGGCCCGCCGGTTTCATGCCGGGCTTGAGGCCCTTGGCCAGGCGGGAGGCGATGCCGCCACCACCGGCGAGGGAGGCCAGGGCGTTGGGGATCGCCGCCCCGAGCGTGCGCGCGGGGTCGTTGCGCCACCCGTCGATGTCGACGCTGGCTTTGACCGCGGCGTAGGGGTTGGCGACCGCGCCGATCACGCCTTGGGCCAACATCGAGGTGTTCTGCGCGGCCTGACCTGGGTGGGTGAGGTTGTAGGGATCGATGAACGACAACGACCGGCCGAACTTCACCAGCTCGCCGGCACCCTCGGCGGCACCGGCCAGGATCGAGGCGTTCGTGCGCACCAAGGCCTCGGCCATGTCGCTGGCCGTGCGGGCCAGCTGGGTCAGCATCCCCGGCGAGGCAGGGGCCTGCGACGCGGCATGGCGCACCGCGGACGCGGAGGCACGTCCCGCCGCGGCGACATCCTCGCGGGCAGCGTCGAGGGCCGCCTGGGCGGCCGCGCGATCAGCAGCAGCCGGATCGCGGAACGCCCCGGGCGGTGCCGGTGGCGCGGGGCCGCCCGCGTTCGCCGCCGCCACGGCGTCGTTGTAGTGATCGACCTGGGCGTTGTGGGCGTCGGCCGCTGCTTTCGACGCCTCCTCCGCCCGCTCCAGATCATCGCGGGCGCGTTCGGCGGCGGCTTTGCAGCGGGCCAGCACCGCCGCGAATTCCGCTGTCGCCGCACCGGCTTCCGCGAACGCCTCGGAGGCGGTCTGCCACTGCGGGGGCGCGGTGGTCAGGTGCTCGCGGGCGGCATCAGCGGCCCTGCCCTGCCAGGTGCCCGTGTCGATGCGACGGAACCCGTCGGCCGCACGGCCGAACGCCTCGCCCAAGCGGGTCAGGTGCTCGGCGAGGGTGCGGACCTGCTCGGGATCGCCGGGCATGACGTCGCCGTCGACGAGCCCGATCGCCTGGCCGATCGCTTTGCCCGCTGAACCGGCGTGCTCGGTGACGGTGTTCCAGATCGAGGAGGCGTCGTCGCCGAGGGAGCTGTTGTTGGTGACCATCACTGCCCCTGCTGGTCGGGGCGGATGCCCAGGGTCGGCAGCTCGTCCTGCACGATCGAGGACCAGGACTGCTGATCCCAGGCGTCCGAGTCCTGCATCGGGTCGCCGATCGCGGTGTGCAGCACGCGCTTGATCGCCTTGGTGGCTTCTTCATCGGCGCGCTCGTAGACGCTGCGGCTCTCGGAGAGGGCGTCGGCGGCGGCCTGGCCGTCGTCGACGAGGATGCGCATACCCCACTCCCACGCGGTGGCGAACTCGGTGAGCGCGGCGCGCAGCTCGTCGTGACCGGTGTAGGCGGCGCTGGAGATGACCTCCTCGGCCATGCCGCCACCCTCGGCGGCCCAGGCGCCGAAGCCCCACCCGGCCATCTCGGTCAGCTCGGCGACCGCGTCCCGGATACCGCCTTCGGCGGTGTGCAGCGCGTCCAGATCGACGCCGAACGCCTCATGCCCCATCGTCGGCTCCTTCGTCGGTGGCGGGCATGTGCGGGGGCAGTGCCAGCACGTGCTCGGCGCCCGGGTCGAGCACCAGCCCGGTGCCTGGCGGCAATGCGGACAGCACCGCGTCCAGGACCTCCGCGCCGGAGAGCGTGCCGTAGGTGCAGGGCTGGTTGCCGCGACCCGAGGCCACCGCGAACGCCGCCAAGTGATCGAGGGAGGTGAACACCGGCAGCCACGCCAGATCCTGCTGGTGAACCGCGGTGACCTCGTGCCCGCTGCGGGGTGCGGGTCACCTCCACCCACAACATCGCCGCGCGGAACCGCGCCGCCAGCTCCGAGCCGACGTCGGCACCGGTCTTGGCCCGGCGGACCACCTCCACCAGCGGATCCTCGGTGACCGCGGCGGGCGGGTCGAGGGTGTCGACCATTCGCAGGACGCGCGGGGTGCTCACGCCTGGTCCTCCTCGCGCCCGGCCGATACCGGACCGGCGGGGGTGTAGCGCGCGAGCTCCTCATCGAGACCGCCGGAGTCGTCGGCCAGCAGCGCGGGCGGGCGGGGCGCGATCCACGCCGGGGCCGTCAGCACCAGCGCGATCCAGGCAGCCGCGACCGCAGGCGCGGGCACCAGCAGCTGCCCGTGGGCGACGGTGGTCGACCCGCCGGGGTGCACCATCGTCACCGACCAGCCGTCGTGTTCGTCCCAGCGGGCGGTGGCGGCTTGCAGATCCTCGAACTCGGTCTCCGCGGGCAGTTCCAAGCCCAGGCTGGCGTGGCGCTGTGCGGTGTCGTCGATGACGACCTCGCACAGCACCAGCCCCTCGGCGCGGATCGCCTCCACGCAGGCGGTGATGTAGGCGGTGTGGTTCACGGCGATTTCTTTCGTCAGCGGGGCGGTTCCGCGCGCGCATCGGGGCGAGTGGGCATGGCAGGTCGAGCCGTCGCGGCCGGGGCTAGGCCAAGTGCTGGGCCGCTGAGCGGCGCAGCCGGCACGGCCCGCAGCTGAACGGCGCTCGCCGAGGCCGGAACCGGTCTGGTGATCCACACAGGATGCAGCCTGTCCGATGACCACCGCCCGGCGCAGGAGAACGACCACGACGTGATCATCGGCACGGTGGTCGCTCGGCGATGTCGCGGAAGCGTTCCTCATGACGGCCGAGGACTCCACCGACAGCGATGGCCCCGCATGTGGAAGTGGCGCGCAACCCCAGCGGCAGTCGGCCTGCGCGATCTCGCACTACGTCATTTCGAGCCGCAATGAGGACCGGCTCGAAGAGCCGGTGACAGGCCGAGGCAGATGCTTTCCTCGCTCCCGTGCTCAGCGGTGGGTGGCTGCAATGGGGACCGGCTCAAGAGCCGGTGACAGGTGAGCGGATCTTCCCGCTGGTGTACGCGATGTCGATCGGGCCGCAATGAGGGCCGCTCGAAGAGCCGGTGACAGCACCACGCGGACGGGACGCCGGTGCAGGACCACCTCCGCGCCGCCGCAATAAGGACCGGCTCGAAGAGCCGGTGACAGCTCAAAGCGTGTTGGCGGCGATACGCATGCTTCTGCCACGCCGCAATGAGGACCGGCTCGAAGAGCCGGTGACAGGTTGAACGCGGTGCTGGCCGACGCCGAGCCCTGGCAGGCCGCAATGAGGACCGGCTCGAAGAGCCGGTGACAGTGTGTGTCCTGCAGGCACAGCAGCAGCCGTCCCGGGGTGCCGCAATGAGGACCGGCTCGAAGAGCCGGTGACAGGCCCGTACCCCATCACGCACTGGGCGAAAAACCACGTCGCCGCAATGAGGACCGGCTCGAAGAGCCGGTGACAGCTGTACTCCGTGCTCGGTGTGCCCTGGGGCGCCTCGGCCGGCCGCAATGAGGACCGGCTCGAAGAGCCGGTGACAGAGAGGAGCGGGTGCGCGCCGACGCTGTGGGCGTCTTGTCCAGCCGCAATGAGGACCGGCTCGAAGAGCCGGTGACAGCGTGTTCAGCAGCGGCCCAGCGCCGGTGCCCGGCGATCAGCCGCAATGAGGACCGGCTCGGAGAGCCGGTGACAGGGACCCTGCTTGAGCGGTTTTCTGACCTGGGTTTTCAAAGATCGTCGCGAGCGGTGCCGGGTGGAGATCGCGAGTAAACGCTGGCTGGATCTTAGCGGTCCCGGGAACCGCCCCTGAACTGCGGGAACGGGAAGCGAGCGGCTACGCCTGGCGTGCGCGGAAACCGAGCCGCTCGCATCGGGGCTTGTGGGCCGTGTCGTGGTCAGCGGACGGTGAGCGTCTCTGCGTAGTCGCGCGGCGGCAGGTATTCGTACAGCGTGGTCGTGGGGAGGAGGTTCCACTGGTGGCCGAGCATGAGCGCCACGCCGGCCGGTGCGGCCAAGAACAGGTGAATCCGGTCGGTGTACGGGTCGTGTTCTTTCGACACAGCCCGCAGATGGTCGCGGGCGGCTCGTGCCCACCCGGCGGCCCAGCTTCCGTCGGGAACCGCTGTCTGCCCGGGCATGCCGGGAGGCCCGAGGACGATTAATCGTCCGATGGCGGAGTTCGTGTTGCGCGCCCAATTGGTGATGTCGGCGGTCGGATCGTGGGTGAGCGCCACCCCCACGGCGAGGTCTGTTCCGCAGCCGAGGGTGATGTCGCAGAGTTCGCGGGGTGTCACGGATGCAGGAGATGCGGTGGACCATTCCGCGGTGGCATGCTCGAGGCTGAGCACCCATCGGCGGGTTTCCGGCATGGCGAAGCCGATGGCGAACCACAGGGGGAGTCGCATGTGTCCGGTCACGTGGACTCTCCGCGTGCGGTACGCCTCCAGTTCGCGCACCTTCGCGGCCAATGATGGCTGGACTTTCTCCTGCCAGTCCGAATGGTGGTGAAGCACTCGGCGCTCGCGCGGCGTGTCACCGGCGTAGAGGTCGACGATGTCGAGCGTCGCGTTCGGGGTGACAAAGGATGAATCCCGGTCCATGCCGTGGACTTGGAACGTCAGGGTACCGGTTCTGGCCAGTAGTTCTTTCGCAGCCACCTGCTGCTTCAGCGAATCCCTGTCCTGTCGAGTCGCCCCCGTCTTCACCCAAGTTCGGACGAGATCTTTGCCGATGGCCAGTGCTTCGTCGTCGTCGCGCAGTCCTGCCAGTTTCATCTGTGATCGTGTCTTGTCCACCCAGTCGCGTTCACTTCCTGAGTGCCGCAACGTCAGCTCGCGGAGGAAGTCGATGAGCTCGGTGAGGTCGATCCCGAGGTGTGTGCTCCACCGCTTGCACGCCCTGCCCAGCGCGCCACGTGGTTTCAATGGAATTCGGCCGACGTCGATCTGCTCTTCGTAGAGGTCGAGGAGGCTGCCGAGGAGTGGGTGGTTCGGGTCGAACCCACGGTTGGTCACCAGGACGTACTCGTTGTCGTCGCTGGTGGAGCGCAGTGCACGCCAGGTTGAATGGAAGCGCTGCAACGGGCTTCGGCCGTTGGGAGTGCTGGCGAACAGGTAGTTCTCGTCGATGATCCTCTTGGCGTAGTTGGACGTCTTCACCTGGAAGTAGGAGGTTCGTCCGGAACCGCGCCGCACCACCACATCGTCGAAGGCGCCGCCCGCAGGATCTTCGACGCCGATGGATCCGATCTCCGGATCGTTCAACATGCAGCACGCCCAATACCAGCCGACGACGTGCTGGTAGTCATCACCGCGAATCGCCGCAGCACGCGCCGAAAGCGCCACCTCGACACCTACCCTTCGTGAACGGCCCGCTTCCGAAACCGCTTGGCGCGCAGAGTACCAACATGATCACCCGAAGTGAGTGGCTGTCTGCTGCGGAGTGGTGGCGAGCCCCGGTTCGGCGAACCACTTACCGACAACGTCGCCGGTTCCGATCGGGCGAGTGGTACTCGGGGCCGTAGTAACGACCGACCCGAAGAGCCGGCGGCGCGAATATCGGCTACGCCGTCAAGTTTCAGCGGGTTAGCAGCCGCAATGAGGACCGGCTCGGAGAGCCGGTGACAGGTGTTTGCTGATCGGCATTGATTCCCTTTCGGATGGAGTGGCCGCAATGAGGACCGGCTCGGAGAGCCGGTGACAGCGGTGGAGACGGCGAAGCCACCCTTGCGCCTCTTGTATGAGTGCCGCAATGAGGACCGGCTCGGAGAGCCGGTGACAGACGCCCTGGCGGCCCGGTACGGCTGTGATGCCCTCGCCGCAATGAGGACCGGCTCGGAGAGCCGGTGACAGGGACCCTGCTTTAGGGGCGTTCTGACCTGGATTTTCAAAGATCGTTGCGAGCGGTGTCGTTCGGAGATCGCGAGGAAACGGTTGCTCGATCTTACCCCACGTCGATCTCGCCCGTGAGCTGCACGAACGCGACGCGAGCGGCTACGCCTGGCTTCGGCTGGTACCGCGCCGCTCGTCGGAGACGCCCTGGCCCGGCGCCGGTTTCCGGCGACCCGGTGCCTCCGTCTGCGGACCGCGAACAACCCGAACGAGGGACGCGTTGCGGTGCGGGGTCTGCGCGATCCTGGAGAGGTCACAGGAAGCCCGCTCATCCAGGGGCACCGTCATGGAACCTGAACTCTTCATCCCGGCGCGTGCGCTCAGCAAGTTCGTCTACTGTCCCCGGCTGTTCCACCTGGAGCAGGCGCAGGGGTATTGGCGGGACTCGGAGGAGACGCGCCTCGGCAGCCATGTCCATCGTGTCGTCGATCGGCCTGGGAGCGGTTTGCCGCCGCTGCAGGCCATCCGGGCCGAGGGATGGCGCACCCGCTCGGTCCGGTTGTCGTCGGCGGAGTTGGGGGTGGTCGCGGTCTGCGATGTCGTCGAGGGCGTCGGTGACCGGACTTGTCCGGTGGAGTACCGCCGAGGTGGTCCGGCTCCGGGTGGCGGGCCGTGGCCGTCCGAGCGGGCGCAGGTGCTGCTGCAGATCCTGCTGCTGGTGCGGCACGGATATCGCTGTGACCACGGCTGCATCTGGTACGACCGCGTTCGGCGGCGGGTCGAGGTTCCGTGGACGTGGGAAGCGGAACGGGAAGTTCTCGAAGCGCTCTCCGAAGCGCGTGCCGTCGCAGAGCGGGCTGAGCCACCGCCACCGCTGAAGCACAGCAACCGGTGCCCGGGCTGCGCTTTGCTGGGTGTCTGCATGCCGGACGAGATCAATGAACTGGCCGGGCGCGATCCGGAACCACCGCGTCGCCTGCTGGCTCGGGACCCGGATCGATTCCCCTGCTATGTCACGGAACCCGGCAGCACGGTGGGTGTGCGCAACGGGCGGATCGTGGTGGCCAGGGGGCGAGAACGGCAGTTGTCGATGCGGTTGCGCGACGTCCTGCACCTGGTGTTGGCGGGGCCGGTTCAGCTCAGCAGCCAGGCCGTGCACGCCCTCGCCGAACAGGGCAGCCCCGTGGTGTGGACCTCCACCGGCGGCTGGTTGAAGGCCGTCGCGGTGCCGGTGGCGGGCAAGCACGTCGAGTTGCGACGCAGGCAGTACACCACGTCGCCGGCGCAGGGCGTGGACTTCGCTCGCGCCATCGTGCTGGGCAAGATCCGCAACTGCCGAACCTTGTTGCGCCGCAACGGAAGCCTGGCCGCATCGGATCGTGCTCGACTCGACGACGCGATCAAGCGAGCGAGCAGGGCGGAGGCGGTGAGCACCTTGCTCGGCGTCGAAGGTTCGGCTGCGGCTGCGTACTTCCAAGCGCTGCCCGGTGCCTTCCGGTCCGACAACAGGCTTCCCGCTCCGCTGTTCGAGCAGACGGGCCGGACCCGTCGACCGCCGCTGGATCCGGTGAGCTGCCTGTTGTCGTACCTGTACGCGTTGCTGGTCAAGGACCTCACGGTCGCCTGTTACGCGCTCGGTCTCGACCCGTACTTCGGGCTCTACCACCGGCCGCGGTACGGGCGTCCGGCGCTCGTGCTCGACTTGGCTGAGGAGTTCCGGCCGCTCATCGCGGACTCCACCGCCCTGACGCTGATCAACAATCGGCAGGCCGACGGCGGCATGTTCGAGGTGCACCCGACGGCGGTGGCGCTGACCCGCGGCGGGCGGCGCACCGTCATCACGGCCTACGAACGCCGACTCGCCACGGAGGCCGTGCACCCGGTGTTCGGTTACAAGCTCACCTACCGGCGGACTCTCGAGGTCCAGGCCCGGATGTTCGCCGCCTACCTGCTGGACGAGATCCCGCGGTACACGCCTTGCACCACGAGGTGATGCACGATGCCCCGGCATCGCTACCTGGTCGCCTACGACATCCGGGACCCGACCCGGCTGCGCCGAGTCGCGGCCACGCTGGAGCGCTTCGGCGAGCGCGTGCAGTACTCGGTGTTCCTGTGCGATCTGTCCGGCGCCGACCTCGCGGACTTGAGGTTCGAGCTGGGCCGCGTGCTGGATGCGGCACAGGACTCGGTACTGCTCGTAGATCTGGGGCCGTGCGACCACGCCAGGGCGATGGAGGTTCTGGGAACTGGGCGGGCGTGGCCGGTGGTCGGGCCCCGGATCGTGTAGGTCGGATGAGCAGGAATCGCCCACGTAGCTTCTGATCAAGCCCGAACCGGGGGACACCACGTCTCTCGAGCGGGGTGGGCGGAGGACGCCGCCCGCCGGTGACATCCGGGTGCCCCTGATTCGACGCCATCACGTGCCGTGGATGCGAGGCAGCGAGAGTGCGAGGCCGGGCGCAATCCCATTCGGGGATTTGTGCCCTGCCGGTGCCCCGGCGTGCCGCCGTACGGTCGTAGCGTCCGTTGAAGGGAATGATCGGATGGTGCAAGACGAGAAGACGTTCGTCCCGCCTTACCTGGCCTTCCGCGTCCTCATGAACACGGCGGACCGGATGGCGGGAGTCTCATCTCTGCCGGCGGCGATCGACCGGAGCTATCTGAACTGGATGTCCGGCACGGTACAGACCGCTTTTCTGAGTACCGTGCGCCAGTTCGAGTTCGTGGGAGACCAGGACGTTCCTACGGAACGGCTGCGCAGGTTCGTCTACGAGAAGGAGTCGAGACCCGAGATCATCGGCGATCTCATCCGCGAACACTACGCGCCGATCATCGAGATCGGCCAGAAACATGCCACGAAACAACAACTTCACAGTCTATGGAAGGACAACTACGGACAGGACGGGGACACCCGAACACGTGCGATCAAGTTTTTCCTGGACGCGGCGAATTTCGCCGACATCGAACTGAGTCCGGAGTGGGCGAAAACGGGTGGATCCTCCGGTGGACCGGCGGTTCCACGTCCACGGCGGCGTCGTAGCCGCACCGCCCCGAAGCGGACGTCGACAGCCGCCTCGACCGGGGACCAGGGGCATGTCGAAAAGGTTCCGTTGGCATCCGGTGCCGGTGTGCTGACCGTCGGTGTCGACGCCGATCTGTTCCAGATCTCTGAAGAGGACCGCACGTTCGTGTTCGCCTTGGTGGACATGATCCACCAATACCGGCAGAAACACCCGAACCCCGCGGAACCGGAGGACCCCGCGGACAACGACGAAGAACCTGAGTGACCGGCCTGCCTTCCACGGACACCTCCGTGGGTGGCCGACCGGCCAGGTGCAGGAAGAAGTACGGCCATGAAGAACTACGGCCATGATTCCAGACGACGGCTGTCGCCACGCGAGCGGCAGCTGCTGTACGAACGCGCCGGCGGCCGTTGCCAGCGCTGCGGCGTCGAGTTGGGCCCGGCCTACCAGAACGCCCATCTCGCGGCGTCGCGCAACGGCGGTGCGACCGAGGTCGAGAACATGCAGGCGTGGTGCGCGCGCTGCAACCTGGGTCTCGGGGGAGTAGACGCGGACTCGGTTCCGGACCTGACCCTGCGGGACTGGCAGTGCGAGGCGCTGCACACGATCTCGGAAACCCTGTTCCAGCACGGGTTCGCGACCTTGCACGCGGCTCCCGGCGCGGGGAAGACTCGTTTCGCCGGGATCGTGTTCAGGACCCTCCGCGACGCCGGATACGTGGAGCGCATGGTGGTGGTCGTGCCGAACAAGGCGTTGGTCCGCCAATGGCGCAAGGAACTCGCTTTGCTCCGCATCCACCTGGACTCCGAGCCGCGGAACGGAGCGATCGAACATCCCGGCAAGGTCGGGGCGATCGTCAGTTACCAGTCACTGCCCGGGGCTGCCCCGCTGCACGAGCTGCAGCAGGGCCGAAGCAGGACGCTCGTCGTCCTCGACGAGGTGCACCACGTGGCGACCGACGCCTCGTGGGGGCTCGCGGTGCGGAGCATGATCGGTGATGTCACCGGGAACGACCTTCGGGCCGAGGCGGTGTTGAACATGACCGGGACCTTGTTCCGCTCCAGCCCGAAGCGCCGCATCTCCACCGTGCGCTACGAGCGGGTCGAGACCGGGGGCGTGCCGAAGCTGCAGGCCGTCGCGGACTACTCCGTGTCGGCGCGTGAGCTCATCCCCGAGCACCTGCGGCCGCCGGACCTCTACGCGTACGGCGGCCGGGCCCGGTTCGTCGACGTGGTCGCACAACGCGAGGTGCACGCCGACATCGCCGACCTCGAGGAGGCGCCGCGCAACTCGGTGCTGCTGCAAGCCTGCAGCTCGGAGGAGTGGCTGCGCGGGTTCGCGGCGGAGGCGGTGCGGCTGCTGGAGAACCAGCTGTGGGCCATCGACTACGCGGAGCCGTTGAAGCTCCTGTTCGTCGCCCCCACTCAAGAGGCCGCCCGATCGGCGGCGCTGGTGTTGAACCGGGTCACCGGGCGGAATTTCGCGCGGCTGGTCACCTCCGACGAACCCGGCGCGCTGCGCACCCTGCAGCTCGCCGCTCAGGAGAACCGGTCCTGCGGGATCGTCGCCGTCCGGATGATCACCGAAGGGTTCGACTGCCCGCAGGTCTCCACCATCGCCTACGCCACCAACGTCACCGCACCGCTGTTCATCTCGCAGATGATGGCCCGCGCCATGCGCCTCACCACGACCGAACGCGAACGCAAGGCTCCGTTGCCTGCGAACATCCTCGTCCCGGACCACCCGGTGCTGCGCGAGGCCTTCGTGGCAGCACTGGCGAACACGATCCCGCCGACCGACGACCAGGAGAGCACCGAATTCGTGCCGAAGGACCTCGCGACACCGAGCAGCCCGCGCTACGAACTGCTCGGCCTCGATGCGCCCTGGTTCAGCTCGGCGACGGCGCTCGAACAACCCGGCAGGCCGGTGAGCCCGCGGGAAGTCGAAGTCGCCACGTCTATCTGCGAAATTCGGTACATCCCGGTCGTGTGGGCGCCCAGAATGGCCCTCGGGTTCCGGGATTGGAACGGATGACGCCATCCGGCACGTAGCGGACCGAGCGCGACCCGGCCGGGACGTCGGGGCGCCCTCGGCTGGGGCGAGCGGTCCGGTTCGGTCTCGGCCAGGCGTAGCCGCTCGCGTCGAGTTCGCGCAGCTCATGAGCGAGATCGGCATGCGGTAAGATCGAACAACCGTTTCCTCGCGATCTCCGAACGGAACCGCTCGCGACGATCTTTGAAAACCCAGGTCAGAACACCCTTACTGCCGGGTCCCTGTCACCGGCTCTCCGAGCCGGTCCTCATTGCGGCGGGTGCCCCGTCGCGTCGAACCCGGCAGGCAGCACCGCCGGCTGTCACCGGCTCTCCGAGCCGGTCCTCATTGCGGCTCTCCGAGCCGGTCCTCATTGCGGCGCGCGCACGGGCGTGCAGGCGTAGAGCATCCCCACCTGTCACCGGCTCTCCGAGCCGGTCCTCATTGCGGCAGGCGTCGGCCCGAGGTAAGCCGCAGCCGCAGCCGCATCCGCTGTCACCGGCTCTTCGAGCCGGTCCTCATTGCGGCCTGCCAGGTGAAATTGAGTAGGGCGCGGATCGCCGCGGTCTGTCACCGGCTCCCCGAGCCCGTCCCCATCGCGGCATGCACTCGTACCGCAGGAGGACGTACGCCTCCTGCGCCGCCTGTCGCCGGCTTCTTCGAGCCGGTCCTCATTTCGCGGCTCCAACAAGGCGACAGTTGAGCCACTGGGAAGCACCTGCATCTGAGCGCGACCCAGCTAGTGTCGAGCGCCGAAGCTCGGCGGTGGCTTCGGGATGGAGGCGGGCGGCCGCGATTTCGGTGGAGAGGTTCCACGGGCGGAATTCCGGGTCTGGGGTGCCGAACGCGAGAAGTCCCTGGCGGGCCAGGTCGACGGCGATCTCCGCTGCGCGCGCAGCCCTTCTGGAGCGGCGACGGTAGCGAGGACCAGGAGCTGACCGATGGCGGTGATGTCGATGTAGTCGAGATCGCCGTCCGTGACGACGTCGGCGATCAGCTCGTCGCTGATCAACGTTTTCTTCTCGTTCCTACCCTTCGTAGTTGTGCGTTCTGAACCAGCGGACGTCTCCCGGAAAGAACCGGCCCGTTTCCTGGAGCACGTGATGCGCTCCTTCCCGGATCCTGTGTGCAGCTGCGTCCTTGTCGACAGCCCAAGGGATGAACTCGTGGTCGACCATGTCACCAGGAATGATCACGCCGTCCTTCGCCGGCTGAACGGTCACGTCGATGGTCCGCTCAGCGAGCCCTCCGGGGATGCTCCCTGCTGCTGCGGGTGACGCTCTCCGATGTGCGTGTCGGCCCCGCGCACGTGGGGATGCTTCCCGCGACGGCGCGCCCGGCATGGTCCTCAACGCCGCCGTGCTGTGGATTACCCGCTACCTGGACGCCGCCGCCGAGGGGCGCGTGCATTGCCCGCTCGGGGGCGCGAGCGCGTGAGGGCCTCGCCCGCCTCTTCCCGCTGTGCCACGCGAACCGCAACGTGCTCGGCCGCTACGGCTTCTGCGCTTCCACCTCGGCCGACGGCGGCCTGCGCCCGCTGCGTGCCCGGACGCGTCCGAACCGGACGAGGACGACGACACTCGCGTGGGCTGGCGTCCCCGTCCCGCGTCCAGAAGCGGTCCTTCCTGCCCGGCCTGGCACTCTCGCGACTAGGCGCTGCGGGGTGCTTCTCGCAGTACGGTCCACTCTCACACAGCGGCGCGGGCCGGCTGATCAGCGTTCCATCATGCGCAGGCCGGCTTCGGTGTGGGTGTCGCCGGCGGCCGGCGGGAGGCTGGAGAGCGTGGCCAGGACATCGGCGGGCAGCTGGAGGCTGTCGGCGGCGGTGTTCTCCTCGACGCGGGCCACGCGCTTGGTGCCGGGGATGGGGGCGATGTCGTCGCCCTGGGCGAGCAGCCAGGCGATCGCGACCTGCGCGGGCGTGGTTCCTGCCTCTGAGGCGATGGTCTGGACTTCATCGGCGAGGGCCAGGTTGCGCCGGAAGTTCTCACCGGTGAAGCGGGGGTTGCCGCGGCGGAAGTCGCCTTCGTCGAAGTCGTTCTCGTTGCGGACGGTTCCGGTGAGGAAGCCGTGTCCCAGCCGGGAGAACGGCACCAGGCCGATGCCCAGCTCCCGCAGGACCGGCAGGACGCGGTCCTCGATGCCGCGGGTCCACAGCGAGTACTCGGATTGCACGGCGGTGACGGGGTGGACGGCGTGGGCGCGTCGGATGGTGTCCGGGCCGGCCTCGGACAGGCCGATGTGGCGGATCTTGCCCTCGGCGACGAGTTCCGCCAGGGTGCCGACGGTTTCCTCGATCGGGGTGTTCGGGTCGACGCGGTGCTGGTAGTACAGGTCGATGTGGTCGGTGCCCAACCGCTTCAGCGACCCTTCGACGGCGGTCCGGATGTTGGCCGGGCTGGAGTCCACCGTCCACGCACCGGCTCCGGAGTGAGAGACGAGACCGAACTTGGTGGCCAGGACGACCTGCTCCCGGTGGCCTTTGAGGGCCTGGCCGAGGAGGTCCTCGTTGATGTAGGGACCGTAGATCTCGGCGGTGTCGATGAGGGTGACGCCGAGGTCGATGGCCCGGTGCACGGTGCGGATGGACTCCGCATCATCGGTCCCGGCGCCGGTCAGGCCGTGGGACATGCCCATCGCACCCAGACCGATCCGTGCGACGTCGAGGTCTCCCAGCTTGATGTGCTTCATGATGTCGTGCTTCTCCTGACGAATAGGGTTCGGTCGGTTCGGCGCGACCGGCCCGGCGGTGTTGGCGAGCCCGGACGCCGTCCTACATCACGGTGCCTTCGCGCAGCCGTTGGCGCAGTTCAGGGGCTGCGTGCGCTCAGTTGTAGAGCGGGGCGAGGTCGGCGTAGACCTGGGAGACGCTCACCAGGTCGCCGTCGAAGACCAGGACGTTGCAGACGGGCAGGGTGACCGCCTTGCCGTCCTTGCGGTGGTACTCGATGTCGAACTGCACGGTGACGGTGTCGCCGCTCTCGTGCATCGCGAGGATGTGGTGGCTGACGCCCTCGATCGTGTCCCAGAAAGCCATCGTCGCCTTCTTCACGTTCTCCCGTCCGATGACGGGCTCGGTGTTCGCGAAGACGGATTTCACGTCGGGCGTGAGGTGCGCGACGAAGGCGTCGGCGTCGTGGCGGTCCGCGGCGGCGACGAGCGAAGCGATGTCGCGGGTCATGGCGTACTCCATCCTTACGTTCTCAGGTGGCCCGGCAGGGCCGGATGTGTTCTGGGGTGCTCGTTCAGGCTTCCGTCCGGCGCGCGCGATAGGCAGGCCGGGATCTGCCGGGGAGCGGTTAGCGGGGGGTACGACAGGGCCCCCTTCAACGGGTGTGTCACGGTGACGGCGGCGCAACACTGGACGCATGGCATCCGAGCAGCACAGCAGCGGTGACGAGCTGGGGCGCTTCCTGCGCGCCCGCCGCACCCAGACCAGCCCGCAGAGCGCGGGTCTGTCCCCTGGCCCCGGCGTGCGCCGCACTCCCGGGCTGCGCCGCGAGGAGCTGGCCACCCTGGCCGGGGTGAGCATCGACTACTACACACGTCTGGAGCGCGGCAAGGAGACGCGTCCCAGCCCCGCTGTCATCGATTCCCTGGCTCGGGCCCTGCACTTGGACGAGGCCGAGCATCAGCGCCTGCGTGCCCTGGCGGTACGTGCCGCCCGCTACGTGCCCGAGCCGGCGCCCGCTCCCAGTCGTAGCGTGCGTCCGCACGTGAAACTGATGCTGGAGGCGCTGCGTCCGAACCCGGCCTACGTCCTCAGCCGCAGCATGGACGTCCTGGCTCACAACCCTGGTGGGCTCGCCCTCTACCCGGGTCTGGCCGAGTGGCCCGCCAAGCAGCGCAACCTGGCCCGCTACCTGTTCCTGCATCCGTCCGGACGGGAGATCTTCCCCGACTGGGACGACCAGATCCGCGGGTGCGTCGCCCGCCTGCGGGCCCTTGCCGGCACCGACCCCGACGCCCCGGACCTGGCCCAGCTCGTGGGCGAGCTCCTGCTCAAGAGCGAGGACTTCGCCAGGCTGTGGGAGCGCTACGAAGTCACTGGCCGCAAGAACCCGTCCAAGACCTTCCGGCATCCCCAGGTCGGCACCGTCACCCTCTCCTTCCAAGGCATGGCCCTCGAGGGCAGTCCCGGACACCGCATGGCCGTCTACACCGCCTAGCCCGGCACCCCCGACCACGACGCCGTGCTCCTGCTCGACATGACCGCACACGGCTCGCCCGACTCCTCGCGCGAAGGCACTACGCGTCAGCAGAGCTGACCGGCCTCCTTCCGCCCCTCGCCACCGGCTGCGCACCGGGCTCGTCACCCACGTGCGGACTCCTTGGACGGCGCTCGCCTGCCGCGAGCCGTGACGCGGCCCTGCCGCCGCACCGGAACGGCACGCCCGCCTGCCCTCACCAGTGGTGCCACAGCACCACCTGCCCAGAAAGGACCTCTCGTGACAGGGTCGACCACGCCCTCCACGCCCCACCGCCGGATGACCCCGGCCCGCACGCTCATCTTCGCGATCGTCGCCGGCATGGCCGTCGGCAACCTCTACTGGGCCCAGCCCCTGATCGAGGTCATCGCCTCGTCCCTCGGCGTCTCGTCATCGAGCGCCGCCACGCTGGTCACCGTCACCCAGGTCGGATACGCGCTCGGCATCTTCCTCATCGTGCCGCTCGGCGACGTCCTCAACCGGCGCCGCCTCATACCGCTCATCCTCGCCGTGTCCGCCGCGACACTCCTCAGCGCTGCGCTGGCGCCCTCGTTCGGGGCGCTTCTCACGGCCCTCGGCGGGGTCGGACTGACCACCGTCGGCGCGCAGCTGCTGACCCCGCTGGCCAGTGAGCTGGCCGAGCCCGAGCGACGCGGCCGGGTGGTCGGTGCGGTCGCTTCCGGCTCCTTGATCGGCATCCTGCTCTCCCGCACGATCAGCGGCTTCGTCGCTGACCTGTTCGGCTGGCGGGCGATCTACGGGATGGCCGCTGCGGTGACCCTCGTTCTCGCCGCCGTGCTCCGCACCGTCATCCCGTCCCTCGAACCCCGCGAACCCGTTCCTTATCCGCGTCTTCTGGGCTCGGTGTTCACCGCGATGTCCCAGCATCGCGCGGTCGGTCCGACCCTGGCGATCTGCGCCGCGAGCTTCGCCGTGTTCTCCATGTTCTGGACGTCTCTGACCTACCTGCTGACCGCACCGCCGTTCTCGTTCTCCGTCAGCCGGATCGGCCTGCTCGGCCTGGCCGGCTTGGCCGGAGCCCTCGCCGCACGTCGCGCCGGCGCCCTGCACGACCGCGGCTGGTCCGTACCGGCCACCGGAATCGCCCTGACTCTGCTGGGCCTGTCCCTGACAGCCGCCTGGGCGGGCAGCGGTTCCATCGTGGCCCTGATCGTGGTCGTCATCGCGCTCGACATCGCCGCCCAGTCCATCGTCGTCCTCGGGCAGACCCGGCTGTTCGCGCTGCCCGGATCAGCGCGCAGCAGGCTCAATACGGCCTTCGTCGTCAGCAACTTCCTCGGCGGAGCGCTCGGATCGGCGGTCGCCGGTCCGCTGTGGACCGCGGGCGGCTGGGCCGCGGTCATGACCGCTTCCCTGGTCATCATGGTGGCCGGACTCACCGTGTGGGCCGTGGGACGCCGCCGACTCGCGGAGACCGACCCCGAGCCGGACAGTCCAGTCGGGGCATCGACCGCGGCCGGTTGACGTCCGCGCCCGCTGACGAGGAGGAGCACCATGAGCACGAAGATCGTCCAACGCGCCTTCGGCGGACCAGAGTCCCTCGAGCTCGTCGACGTGCCGGCGCCGACCGCGGCCGACCTGGGACCGGGCGACGTGCTCGTCGCCGTCGCCGCGGCCGGGGTCAACCCCATCGATGTCATGACCCGTGAGGGCGGCGGCATGGCCGCGGCCGGGATCATCGAGCTGCCGTTCACGCCCGGCTGGGACGTCGCTGGCACCGTCGCGGCGGTCGGCGCCGACGTGACGGGCCTCGAGCTCGGCCAGCGCGTCCTCGGGCTGGCGCGGTTCCCGCGCGAAGGCGGCGCGTACGCCGAGCACGCGGTCGTCCCCGCCGACGACCTCGTGCCGGCGCCGGAGAACCTCGCCGACGAGCAGGCCGGGGCGCTGCCGATGGCGGCGATGACCGCCTGGCAGGCCTTCGCCGACACGACCTCGGTCGGGCCGGGCCAGCGCGTGCACATCACCGGTGCCGGAGGAGGCGTCGGCCACCTCGCCGTCCAGATCGCCCACCGACTCGGCGGGCACGTCGTCGCCGTCGCCAGCGAGGGCAAGCACGACTGGCTGAAGAGCCTCGGCGCGGACGAGACGGTCGACTACCGCGACCCCGAGGCCATGGCAGTCCTGGTGGGCACCGCCGACGTCGCGCTCAGCCTCGCCGCCGGCTCCCGCGCGACGGCGCTGCGGGCGGTGCGCCCCGGTGGGACGCTCGTCGCCCTCGGCGGCGGGGCCGGCGACCTCGAGGCGGAGGCCGGGCAGGCCGGCGTCCGGTTCGCCGCGACCCACGTCCGCACCCAGCGGGGGTGGCTCGAGAGCGTCGTCGACCTGGCCGCGAAGGGCGAGTTGGTGCCGACCGTTTCAGCAGCCTTCGCCCTCGCCGAAGCAGCCGACGCGCACCGCGCGGTCGAGTCGGGCCACAGCACCGGCAAGGTCGTCCTGCTCACCACGCCCCAGCACTGACCACGCACGAGTCGTCGTTGCCTCGCTGAGGTGTCGCGGTGACCGGCCTGACACGCGTCAGCGAGGTGGCCCTCGCCGCGCTCTGCTCTGCAAGCTGCGTGCGGACTCTTCCGGCGAGTACTCCAGCACGCGGACCGGCGTTCAGCACGCTGCGCGAACGACCTGATGGCCATCGGCGCCTGCGGTCGGTGGTCGTGAAGATCGTGGTGGGGGACGAACTCGCCGCAGCGGACGAGCGTCACCGCGACCGGGAAGTGGCGCGTCAAATGAGCGTTGCAGCGCAGGAACCGTCGCGCCCGGTTCAAGCACCGTGCAGCAAGACTGGGAACTCCCGCAAGTCGTTCTGGGTGAGCACGGGCTGGTTCCGCACCTGCTCCGCGGGCACAGCCGCGCGCATCAAGGGGAATCGTGCGAACAGCGCGGGAAGCGCGATACCGGCCTCCATTCGGGACAGTCCTGCTCCTCCGGGGCAGATGTGCGGCCCGTGGCCGAAGGTCATGTGCCTGGCCGTTCCGGTGCGGTCGATGCGGAACTCGTCCGCGTCCGGTCCGTGATGTCCGTCGTCCCGGCCGATCGCCCGGTAGGACATCACGACACCATCGCCTTCGCGGATCACCTCGCCGCCCACTTCGATGTCCGCGGTGGCGAATCGCATCAGCAGGTGCGAGATCGGCGTGTCCCAGCGCAGGGTCTCCTCGATGGCCGCATCCCAGCCGACTTCGCCCGCCAGCACCAGGCGCAACTGATCGGGGTGGGCGAGCAGTGCCCGCACCGCGTTGAGGATCAAGCTGATCGTGGTCTCGTGCCCCGCGGCCACCATCGCTTTGAGGTTGCCGAGAACTTCCTGTTCGGTGAGCGGTTCGCCGCCCTCCTCCGTCACGATCAGCGCGCTGGTGAGGTCACCGGACGGCTCGGCGGCGCGCGCCCGGACCAGCTCGAGGAAGATGTCGTCGAGTTCGGCGATGACCGCCAGCCGTTCCTCCTGCGGCGTCAGCATCGAGAAGAACGCCTTGTAGAGCGCGTGCAGCCGGGGGCGTAGCTCTGCGGGTACCCCGACAGCGCGCTGATCACCGCCATCGGTAGTGGCTGCGCGAACAGCTCTTTGATGTCGACCGGTTCGTGCGAGTCTCGGGCGGAGAGCTCGTCGAGCAGTTCGCCGACGACGTTAGTGATCAACGGCCGGATGTTCTCCAGACGCCGCGGTGTGACCGCCTGCGCGGTTTTCGCGCGGAGTCGCCGGTGTTCGTCCCCGTCCACTGTGAACATCGAGTGACCGGCGTCGATCATGCCGATCAGCGGCCAGGCGCGGGTGACCGCACCGGTGCGCCACAGCCTCCACCGCCCGATGTCCTTGACCAGCCGCGAGTCGGTGAGCAGCCGCTTGGCTTCGGCATGCCGGACGACCGACCACGCGGGCACACCGAGCAGCTCGACTCGCACGAGCGGGCCTGCCGCGCGCAACCTACGCGTCTCGGCGTCGAGATCGCGTACCAACGGATCGATCACGATCGGATCGGTACTGCTCGTCGGTTCATCGAACGGGTCTGACGCGGAAGATCTCATGGCGCCCCCTCGGGCACCGGACCCGCGCGGAAGCCGAATGCGTGGCCATACGACCGCGTTCACCGTAGCGCCGGACGCATCTGCGCGAGTGCGTTTCGCGGTATTCGGCAGCAGTTCGGACGCCTCCGGGGCGAGGTGGGATCAAAGGATGGTCGCACAACGCTACTGGGGGGGAGCGGTCGATCTCTTCCTCGTCGAGCATGAGCCACTTGAAGAACTGGTGCAGGCATTTCTGCTTGTTCACCGCGGTCGAGGCCGGGCGGGTTTCGATGATCCCGGCTTGGAAGGCTTCGATGTCGGCCGTGGTGTTCTCGGCGGCGTCGTCGGCGTCGGGGGAGTGCTCGGCGACGTAGCGGGCGAGCTGGGTGGCGGCCGGCAGGTAGTTGTGGCGGGTGGTCTCCGGGTGGTTGCCGGAGCGCGGTGCGCGGTCCCAGTCGCCGCGCTCACGCTCCGCGGTAGGGCTCGTGCGGGTGCGAGCCCGGGTGCGGGTGGAAGCGGGCGATCTCCGGCGGGTGCACGACGAACGGGCGCATCATGCCTTCGTCCTCGTGGTCGAGGATGTGGCAGTGGTACATGAACTGGCCGGTGGACGCACCGAACCGCGCCAGCACGCTGACCCACTCCCCACCGCCGACGACGGTGGTGTCCTTGCGCCCGCGCTCGAAGTCCTCCAGCGGAACGTCGGTGAACCCGTCGGCCGGGGACCGGGTTCCGCCGAGCGCCACGTCGAAGTCGGCGGTGAAGCGGCGACGCGCCTGGATCCGGAACTGCACCAGGTGGACGTGCATCGGGTGCGGCGGCCCGCCGAAGCTGATGAAGTTCCACTCGACGACGGCATCATGCGCGATGAAGACGCTGACCGTGTCGTCGAACAGCGACGCGACCTGCCGGAAGGTGCGGGTTCGCCCGGTCCGCGGATCGGTCACCTGCACCACTCCCGCGGCGGGCAGCGGTGGCACCTCGTGCGCGGCGAGCTCGCGCAGTTCCCACAGCTGCGGGTGCGCCTCGCCGCCGGTGCCGGGCGGCACGAGCCCGACCCACACCTGGTCGTGCTCCCCGGGCAGGTGTGCGATGCGCTCCGGTCCCGCGGAGAACACGTCGGGCAGCCGCGAGGTGTCCTGCGCCCGCCCGCCGCGCACCCGGAACTGCATGACGCCCGGTTCGAGCGGGGCGTCGGCGGCGGTGTTGGTCAGCCGCAACCGCCCCCGCACCCGCCCGAAGTCCACGACGAGGTCGGCGCGTTCGGCGGGAGCCAGCACGAGCCCGTCCGCGGGCAGCGGGACCGGCCGGGGCAGCAGCCCGCCGTCGGTGCCGATCTGGCGCACCACGGCGTTCTCCGACGCGCCGTCGGCGTCGATCAGGTTCAGCCGGTAGAACCGGGCGTTCGAGGTGTTGACCACGCGGAACCGGTAGGCGGCCGCGTCGACCTCCAGGTGCGGCCAGATCATCCCGTTCACCAGGGTGAACGGGCCGGTGAACGGGATCATCGCGGTACCGATCGCAGGCACCTTGAACAACAGCCGCCCGGTGAGCTCGCCCGCGGCGTCGGTGTCCAGGTTCCGGTCGCAGATCAGCAGCGGGACCTCCCGCTCCCCGTCCGGCAGCCCCAGCGCCCGCTCCCGGTCGTCGCGGAGGAGGTACGCGCCGAACAGTCCGGCGTGACGTTCCAGCGCGTGACGGCCATCGCGTGGTCGTGGTACCAGAGCGCCGCGGCGGCCTGCCGGTTCGGGTGTTCGGTGAGCTGGGAGTGCCCGCGCAGCACGGCGTTGTGCGCCCACCCGTCGCTGCCCGCGTTCGCGTCGGCGCCGTGCAGGTGCGTCACCAGCCAGGCGGGCAGTTCGGCGACGCCGTCGACGAACGCGGCGCCGTCCGCGGGACTGCCGTCCGGATTCCGCGGGTAGCCGGGCCGGTTCGCGGGCAGTTCCTCCGGCGGGGTGCCCGCTGGTGGCTGCGGCACCCGCACGGCGGTGAGCGGCATCGTCCCGGTGATCTCGTTGGTCCACGCCACGCGCAGCATCCGGTCCCGCCGCACCTCGATCGTCGGGCCGGGGAAGTGCCCGTCGTAGGTCCACAGCACCGTTTCCGGCAGTTCGCCGTGCAACCGGGCGCGGGCGGTGATCGCCCGGATCGTCAGGTCCGCGTCGCAGCCGTGCGCGGTCGGCCGCAGCACCGGGGGAACCGGCAGCGGGTCCAGGAACTTCGTCAGCCCGAACGTCGGGCCGCGGAATTCGGCCACCGACGGCCGCGTCGAGATCTCCACCATGGTTCCCCCTGGTCCAGTGCGGGAACCGCGGCGCCTCCCCGAGATCCCCGTTCCCGCGCGGCTGATCGCGAATTCCGCGCTCCCCTGGAACGGCGATCCCACGCCGCGGCCCGCGGGCGGCCCCGGAAACCGCCCGCAGGTGCTCAGTGGACCGGAGGATTCCGTTGGCGCACAAGGCATCGGGACCGATGATCACCCGCTAGCGGCAAGGTGATCACTCGAACGGGAGCCGCCAGCCCGAATCCTCCGCCGCGCCACGGGTTCCGGCCGGGACGATCTCCGGGATCTCGGTCCCGTCACGGCATCAGCCGGGACAACCGCCGGTACGAGTCGAGCAGCGCCTCCTCGTCGTAGCCGCTGGTCGTGATCAGCAGCTCGTCCGCCCCCACGTCGTCCAGCGCGGACTGCAACTGGTCGGCGACCTCCGCCTCGGTGCCGTGCACGTGACCGCGCATCGCCCGTTCGAACTGCTCGGCCTCCCGCCGGTCCAAGTCCCGGGCCAGCACGTCCTCCGCGGGCTCCAGCGGCGGGAAGACGCCGTGCACGCGGGAGCTCGCCGTCGCCCACGCCTCCGGCACCAGCAACCGCCGCGCCCGCTCGGTCGTGGCGGCGACCGCGACGGAACGGGACAGCACCACGTGCGGGCGCCGCGACCACGGTGACGGCCGGAAGCGCTCGCGGTAGCCGCGGACCGCGCGCCGCAGCGCCTCGTCGCCGCGCACCGCCGCGATCACCAGCGGCAACCCGGCGGCGGCCGCGTGCTCGGCGCCCGCGCCGGTGGCCAGCACGAACACCGGCAGGCGCAGCCCGGTCGCGGGCATCGCGCGCACCGCCGCCTCCGGGCCGCCGGTGAAGTGGCCGAGCAGTTCGTCGAGCTGCTCGGCGAACCGGTCCGCGGACTCGCGGCCGTGGCCGAGGGCTTCGCGGACCGCGGCGGTGAACCCGACCGAGCGCCCCACGCCGAGGTCGATGCGCCCCGGGTGCAGCGACTCGAGCACGCCGAACTGCTCGGCGACGACCAGCGGCCGGTGGTTCGGCAACATCACCCCACCGGTGCCCACCCGGATGTGCGAGGTCGCCGCGGCCACTGCCGCGGCGAGCACCGCGGGCGCGGAACCGGCCACGCCGGGCACCCCGTGGTGCTCGGCCACCCAGAACCGGTGGTAGCCCAGCCGCTCGGCCTCGGTCGCGAACCGGACGGTGCGGCGCAGGGATTCCGCCGGGCTCCGTCCGCGGAGCACGAGCGAGCGGTCCAGCACGGAGAAGCGCAGCGGGGTCGTCACACCACTCCCAACACCGCCGCGCACGAGCTCGATTCCGCACCGGACCGGTCCCGTGGCCGATCCCACGTCCACCGAATGGGACTCGCTTCCCGCTAGTTGGGCAGCGAGGGTTACCCTGCGTGTGCTCACTTCTGGTCTGAACGTGTGAACAGGGAGGTTCCGGACCATGGCGGTCGGCCACGTTCCCGGTGACGTCGCGGATGGCACCGCGCCGCGCAATTCCACTCGCCAAGTCGTGGTGGCCAGCCTCGTCGGGACCTCGATCGAGTTCTACGACTTCTACGTCTACGCCACCGCCGCCGTGCTGGTGTTCCCCAAGCTGTTCTTCCCCGCGGGCGACCCCACCGCGGCGACGCTGCAGTCGCTGGCCACCTTCGCCATCGCCTTCATCGCCCGCCCGGTCGGCTCCGCGCTGTTCGGGCACTTCGGCGACCGCATCGGCCGCAAGTCCACGCTCGTCGCCTCGCTGCTGACGATGGGCGTCTCGACCGTCGTCATCGGGCTGCTGCCCGGCTACGCCTCCATCGGCGTCGCCGCCCCGCTGCTGCTGGCGCTGTGCCGGTTCGGCCAGGGCCTCGGCCTCGGCGGCGAGTGGGGTGGCGCGGCGCTGCTGGCCACCGAGAACGCTCCCGCGCGCAAGCGGGCCTTCTTCGGGACCTTCCCACAGCTGGGCGCCCCCATCGGCTTCTTCGTCGCGAACGGCCTGTTCCTGCTGCTGTCCGAGACGATGGACGACGCCACGTTCCTCGCCTGGGGCTGGCGGGTGCCGTTCCTGGCCTCCGCGATCCTCGTCGTCGTCGGGCTGTGGGTGCGGCTGAGCCTGCACGAGACGCCCGCGTTCGCGAAGGTCGTCGAATCCGGTGCGCGCGCCAAGGTGCCGTTCGTGCAGGTGTTCCGCACCGGGCTGAAGGGCCTGGTGCTGGGCACGTTCATCATGCTGGCGACCTACGTGCTGTTCTACCTGATGACCGTGTTCACCCTGTCCTACGGGACTTCGGAGGCCGGGCTCGGCTACAGCCGTTCCGAGTTCCTGGTGTTCCTGCTGATCGGCGTCGTGTTCTTCGGACTGACGGTGCCGGTGGCCGGTCTGCTGGCCGACAAGTTCGGCCGCCGCCCCACGCTGCTGATCATCACCGCCGCGATCATCGCGTTCGGACTGCTGATGGGCCCGTGGTTCGGCGCGGGTTCGCTGCCCGCGGTGCTGAGCTTCCTCGTCGTCGGGCTCGGGTTGATGGGCCTGACGTTCGGCCCGATGGGCGCGGTGCTGCCCGAGCTGTTCCCGACCGCGGTGCGGTACACGGGGGCGTCGGTGTCCTACAACCTGGCGAGCCTGCTCGGCGCGTCCGTGGCGCCGTACATCGCGACGTGGCTGGCCGGCTCCTACGGCGTCGGCTGGGTCGGGGTGTACCTGGCGGCGATGGGTGCGCTGACGTTCATCGCGCTGCTGCTGAGCCGGGAGACGCGGGACGCCGCGCTGGACTGACCGAGCTCGTCGTGGGGGCCCCTCCGCACCGGAGGGGCCGTCGGTCGTTCAGCCGATTTCCGCCGCACCGATCCGGCTTTCCGGCCGAGGCGTCCCGGCCCCAAGTCCGATCCAGCACCCACCACCACCGCCCTAGCCTCGAACCCGGCCGGCCGATCTCCGGCGGCACGAGGATTCGAGGTGAGCGCAGTGACCCACGTGGACGTTCCCGCCCAGGACGGCGGCATCCGCCTGTCGGACGCCGACCGGGCGGAGGGCATGCGGCTGCTCAACGAGCAGGTCGCGGCGGGATGCCTCACGTCCGAGGAGTTCGCCGATTGCGCCATCCAGCTGGAACAGGCCCGCACCCGCGCCGAACTGCTCGCGCCGTTCCGCGACCTCCCGCAGCCGCACCCCCGCTTCGACGACACCGTCCCGGCGGAGCGCCCCACGGCGGTCCCCGCGGCCGAGCCGGCCCGCCCGGCCCCGCACCTGCGCTACCTGATCACCGCCGTCGTGGCCCCCTGCGCGATCGTCGGCACGCTCACGGGACTGGAGTCGGCCGCGTCCGAACCGTCGCGGCTGCTGCAGGCCTCGCTCGTCGTGGCCGGGCTGTACCTCGTGCAGCTCGTCGCCGGGTACCTCTCGGCGCGCTGACCCGATCAGTCCAGGCCGAGCGCGCGCAGCAGCCGGGGCACGAACTCGGCCTGCGCCGCCACCAACTTCCGCTGCGCCGCGTCCGGGTCGAACCACTCCGCCCGGTCGACCTCCGGGAAGGTCGTGGTCCGACCGGAACGCGGCGGCCACGGCAGCTCGACCTCGTTGCTGCGCAGCTCCGCCACGTCGAAGTCACCGGCCGCGGCCCACGCGGTCACGACCTTGCCGCCCTTCTGCCGGACCTCCCCGAGCTCCACCAGCGCGCTGGTGTCCGGCCGGAACCCGGTCTCCTCCTCGAACTCCCGCAGCGCGGCCGCCAGCGGTTCCTCGCCGGAGTCGTACTCGCCCTTGGGCAGCGACCAGGCGCCTGAGTCCTTGTTCCGCCAGAACGGGCCGCCCGGGTGCACCAGCAGCACCTCCGGGGAACCCGCCCGCATCCGGTGCAGCAGGATGCCCGCGCTGCGCTTCGCCATCCGGCGACCGTACCGCCGAGCGCGCACGCTGGGGACGTGGAGCGGGTGGTGCTGCACGTGGACCTCGACCAGTTCATCGTCGCCGTGGAACTGCTGCGGCGCCCCGAACTGCGCGGCCGGCCCGTCCTCGTCGGCGGTACCGGAGACCCCACCCGCCGCGGCGTCGTCGCCGGATCCTCCTACGAAGCACGGGAATCGGGCGTCCGATCCGGCACCCCGCTGCGCACCGCCGCGAAGCGCTGCCCCGGCGCGGTGTTCCTGCCGCTGGCCGCCGACGCCTGCCCCGCGGCGCCCGAGACCTACTACGCGGCGCTGCGCGAACGCTCCGACACCGTGGAGGAAGCGGGCTGGGACGAGGCGTACCTGCTGCTCGACACCGACGACGCGACCCGCACCGCCGCCGAACTGCGCGCCCACGTGCACGCGCGCACCGGTCTGAGCTGCTCGGTGGGCATCGGCGACAACAAGCTCCGCGCCAAGACCGCTTCCGGCTTCGCCAAACCCGCGACCGGAACCGGCGTGTTCCGCCTCGACCGGTCCAACTGGGCGCACGTCATGGACGGTCTGCCCGTCGACGCGCTGCGCGGCATCGGCCGCCGCACCGCCGCGAAGCTCGGCACCCACGGCCTGCGCACCGTCGGCGAGCTCGCCGCCGCCGACCCGTCCGCGCTCGCCGAGACCTTCGGCCCCCGCAACGGACCCTGGCTCGTCGCCGTCGCCCGCGGCTACGACCCCACCCCGGTCGACCCGGCGCCGTACCGTCCCCGCTCCTACGGTCGCGAGATCACCTTCCAGGAGGACGTCACCGACCCGGAACGGCTGCGCGCCGAACTCACCCGCCTCGCCGCTCTGGTCGCCGCCGACCTCGCCGAGCACGACCTGCTCGCCGGACGCGTCGTCGTCAAGGTCCGCGACTCCCGCTTCCGCACCCGCAGCCACGCGCACCGCCTCGCCGGCCCCACCCGTTCCGCGGAAGCCCTCGCCGCTGCCTCCCGCGAAGCACTCACCGCGCTTCCCCGCGATCGCCCCACCCGCCTCATCGGCACCCGAGCAGAGCTCCTGACCAGCGCAGATCCGGTAAAGGAGGGGGGATGAAGATCCTCTGCGTACGGTGCGCTAAGCTTTCCATACACCGCAAGACAGCGGGTGTGGCCGGGACGTGGCGCAGCTTGGTAGCGCACTTGACTGGGGGTCAAGGGGTCGTGGGTTCGAATCCCGCCGTCCCGACGGTCTAGAGGGCCTTCGCAGATCAGACACTGCGAAGGCCCTCTTTTCATGCTCTTGGTCGGTTCTTCGAAGTCGAGCACGCCGTTGCTGGACCCCTGACTTCGGAGGTTTCCGATGCCCATTCTCGATCTTGATCGGCGCACCGGGGCACTGTCCCCGACGCGGACCGGATTCCTGGCCGCGGTAGGGGTTCAGGCAGCGCTGCGGGTGGTGGCGGGCCGGCGGCGTCGCGCGGGGTCGGTGATCGCCGGCGGGGTGTAGGCCATGTCCAGGGCGCCGACGTCGGCGCCCGGCGGGACGATCGCGTCGATCCGGTCCAGGACGTCGTCGGACAGGGTGGTGTCCAGCCCGTCGAGGAGATCGCGCAGGTGCTCCGTGGTCCGCGGACCGATGATCGCTGAGGTGACGCCGGGGTGCGCGATGGTGAACGCGACGGCCAGGTGGGACAGCGGCATGCCCGCGTCGGCGGCGAGCGGGATCAGCTGTTCCACGACGTCGAGGCGGTGTTCGTCGGACAGGTGCGCGAAGCCGAAGTTCGCCCGGCGCGAATCGGGCGCCGTGCCCTTCCGGTACCGCCCGGTCAACATGCCTTGCGCCAACGGGCTCCACACCAGGGCGCCCACGCCGTACTGCTCGCACACGGGGAGCACGTCGCGTTCGATGCCGCGGTTGAGCAGCGAGTACGGCGGTTGCTCGGTCCGCATCCGGTGCAGCCCGCGCCGCTCGGCGACCCACTGGGCCTGCACGATCTCGTGCGCGGGCGTGGTGGAGGAGCCGAACGCCCGGATCTTGCCCGCGCGCACCAGGTCGGTGAGCGCGGACAGGGTCTCCTCGACGTCGGTCGCCGGATCGGGCCGGTGCATCTGGTAGAGGTCGATGTGGTCGGTGCCCAGCCTGCGCAGCGAGCCTTCGACGGCCCGGGTGATCCAGCGGCGCGAATTGCCCCGCGCGTTCGGGTCGTCGCTCATGGCCCCGTGCGCCTTGGTGGCCAGCACGACGTCGTCCCGGCGGTGGGCGAGGGCCTTGCCGACGATCTCCTCGGATTCGCCGCGGGCGTAGACGTCGGCGGTGTCGATGAAGTTGATGCCCGCGTCCAGCGCCGTGTGGATGATGCGGGTGCAGTCGTCGTGATCGGGGTTTCCGAGCGCTCCGAACATCATCGCGCCCAGCGCGTAGGGGCTGACCTTGATGCCGGTGCCGCCCAGCGTGCGGTACTCCACGGGGGTCCTCTCGGTGGGTGCGGCACTCCCGCCGCACAATCGGAACCTTGTTCCGGAACAACGATACGGAACCACGTTCCGGATCGCAACGCAGGTGGTGTCGGTTGGGTGCGCGACGCCCCGATCGGGCCGGTGCGGCGAATGCGGCCCGTCGGCGTTCCGGGAAAATGCCGCATTCGTGGTCGCATGTCCGAGATCGGTGGTGTTCCGGATAACGGATCGGTGGACATCGGGCCGGTTCGGGCCGGTCCCGGGGATAGGTTCAGACCTCGTCGCACCCTCGAGAACGGATTGGCCGCAGCATGAAGCCGACGAGCGCGGAGCACGAACCCCACGTACCGGCGAGCTCGACTCCGCGCGAGATCACCGCCAAGGCCGTCGTCCTCGGCATCGTCCTCGCGGCGATCCTCGCCGGGGCCAACGCCTACCTGGGGCTGAAGGTCGGGCTGACCGTGTCGGCCTCGATCCCGGCGGCCGTGATCTCGATGGCGGTGCTGCGGCTGCTGCGCGGATCGACGGTGGTGGAGAACAACATCGTCCAGACCGCGGCCTCGGCCGGTGAGTCGCTCGCCGCGGGCGTGATCTTCACGCTGCCCGCGCTGGTGCTGCTGGGCTATTGGGACGGGTTCCCATTCCTGCCGGTCGCGACGATCGCGCTGTGCGGCGGGGTGCTGGGCGTGCTGTTCACCGTGCCGCTGCGGCGCGCGCTCATCGTGGAGAAACCGCTGCGGTTCCCGGAGGGCGTCGCCACGGCCGAAGTGCTCAAGGCCGGTGAGCGCGGCGGGCGCAGCGCGGTGCACATCACCGTCGCGGGGCTCGCCGGGGCGCTGCTGAAGTTCCTGCAGAGCGGGCTGGGCCTGGTGTCGTCCACGGTGACCGGGTCGGTGAAGGCCGGTGGGGTCGTGGTCGGGCTCGGCAGCGAGCTGGGCGTGGCGCTGCTGGGCGTCGGCTACATCGTCGGGCTGAACATCGCGTTCCTGGTGTTCCTCGGCGGCGGACTCGCCTGGTTCGCGGGGATCCCGCTGTACATGGTGTTCGCGGACCCGGCGCAGCTGCACTCGATCGTCGGGGACGCGACCGGCTACGACGCGGCGGAAGCGGTGTGGGACGAGAAGATCCGCTACCTCGGCGTCGGCGCGATGGCCGTCGGCGGGGTGTGGGCGCTGCTGTCGGTGGTGCGGCCGATGATCGCCAGCATCCGGTCCTCGGTGGCCGCGGTGCGCGCCCAGCGCGGTGGGGGAGCGGCGGACGTGCCGCGCACCGAGCGGGACATCCCGGCGAACTGGCTGCTGTACGGGACGCTGGCGATGGCGGTGCCGGTGCTGCTGGTGTTCCTGTTCGTGGTGGACCGCTCGCGGCTGGAGGTCGGCGGCGGCCTGTTCGCCGCGACGATCGCGTTCGGGGTGCTGTTCGCGCTGGTGGCCGGGTTCTTGTTCTCCTCGGTGTCCGGGTACATGACCGGGCTGGTGGGCTCGTCGAACAACCCGGTGTCCGGGGTGACGGTGCTGACGTTGCTGGCGAGTTCGTTGCTGCTGCTGGTGATCCTCGGCGTGCAGATCGACTTCGCGGGGGACGAGGCGAAGGCGACGATCGCCGCGTCGACCGCGGTGCTGATCTCCGGGGTGGTCAGCTGCGCGGCGGCGATCGCCGGGGACAACCTGCACGACCTCAAGACGGGGCACCTGCTCGGGGCGACGCCGTTCAAGCAGCAGGTGATGCTGGTGGTGGGCGTGGTCGTCTCGGCGCTGTGCATCGCGCCGATCCTGTCGGTGCTGTACGCGGCCTACGGGATGGGGAACTCGTTCCCGCGGCCGGGCATGGATCCCTCGGAGTCGTTGCAGGCCCCGCAAGCGGCGTTGATGAGTTCCATCGCGCAGGGCGTCTTCGGCGGCGGCCTGCCGTGGGGGATGATCTGCGGCGGTGGTGTGCTGGCGGTCGCGCTGATCGTCGCGGACCGGCTGCTGGAGCGGCGTGGCGCGGCGTTCCGGACGCCGGTGCTGGCGGTCGCGGTGGGCCTGTACCTGCCGCTGGAGCTGTCGGTGCCGATCTTCGTGGGTGGCGTGATCGCCTACCTGGTGTCCCGCCGCAAGCGCGGTTCGGAGTCCGGCGGCGGGCCGGGGCTGCTGTTCGCCTCGGGGCTGATCACCGGTGAGGCGCTGGTGGGGATCGTGCTGGCCATCCCGTTCGCCATCGCGCAGAGCGCCGACGTGTTCGCGATCAGCCCGGCGGCGCTGGGGATGTCGGAGGCGTCGTTCTCGGTGCTCACCGACGTGCTCGGGGTGGCGGCGTTCGTGTTCTTCGTGCTGTGGCTGTACCGGACGGCGCGCAAGGCGGAGTGATCCCGCCGGCCGGGCGCGGCCGTTCGGGTGACTGTGCTGGTGACCACGGGGCCTTGTGGGTTAGGCAAGCCTGTCTTTAATGTTCGGCTGTGTCCCCGAACTCATCGCAGCAACCGGCCGGCGTGCGCGCCCGCGAAGTGGACGTCGCCTACGGCCGCGACGTCGTCGTGCACGGCGCGTCGATCTCCCTGGTCGCGGGGGAGGTGACCGTGCTGATCGGGCCGAACGGCAGCGGGAAGTCGACGCTGCTGCGCGCCCTCGCGCGGCTGCACCCGCCGGTCGCCGGTGCCGTGTCGTTCGCCGACGGCGCCGAGCTGCGCGCGCTGTCCGGCAAGGACCTGGCCCGCCGGATCACCCTGCTCTCGCAGCAGCGCACCGCGCCGGGCGGGTTGAGCGTGCGGGAGCTGGTGGAGTTCGGCAGGCATCCGCACCGCTCGCGCTGGGGCGGCCGCGACCCGGAGGGGCCGGCCGCGGTGGAGCGCGCGATGGCGCTGACCGGTCTCGCGGGCATCGCCGACCGGCCGGTGCAGGCGCTCTCCGGCGGGCAGGCGCAGCGGGTGTGGCTGGCGAGCTGCTTGGCCCAGGACACCGAACTGGTGCTGCTGGACGAGCCGACGACCTTCCTCGACCTGCGCTACCAGGTGGAGATCCTCGACGTGATCCGCGAACTCGCCGACGAGCACGGCGTCGGCGTGGGTGTCGTGCTGCACGACCTCGACCAGGCGGCGGCGGTCGCCGACCGGGTGCTGCTGCTGGAGGACGGGCGGGTCGCCGCGGAGGGCGCGCCGGACGAGGTGCTGACCTCGGCGAACCTCACCCGCGCCTACGGCATCCAGGTGGACGTCGAGGTCGATCCCGCGGACGGGTGCATCCGCACGCGCGCCGTCGGCCGCTTCAACACTTCCGGCGTTCGCGCCCCCTCGGCCTGACCGGCGCCGCCGGTCACCCTCCAGGTAGGAGAATCATGCGCAGGACCAGAGCGATCATCGGGCTGTGCGCGGCCGCCGCGTTCTTCGCGGCGGGTTGCGGCACCACCGAGCAGGCAGGTGGCCGGGAGAAGTCGGCGAGCGGCGGTGATCCGGTGACGGTCGTCGACTCCCGCGGCGAGGAGGTCACCCTCGACGGGCCCGCGAAGCGGGTCGCGGCCACCGAGTGGAACGGCACCGAGAGCCTGGTGTCCCTCGGCGTCATGCCCGTCGGAGTGTCCGATGTGGACGGTTACGGCAAGTGGGTGGGTGCGGCGCCGCTGGACGGCACCGCCAAGGACCTCGGCACCCGCGGGGAGCCGAGCCTCGACGCGCTCGGCGCACTGGACCTGGACCTGGTGGTCGTCACCGACAGCCTCAGCGAAGGGGCGCTGGCGCAGGTCGAGCAGATCGCGCCGGTGGTCGTGATCAAGGGCGGCGGTGCACCGGACCCGATCGGCACCATGTTCGAGAACCTGGACCTGATCGCGAAGGCGACCGGCACCGAGGACGCCGCCGCCCGGTTGCGCACCGAGTTCGACGCGAAGATCGCCGAAGGCCGCACCGCGGTCGAGCGGGCCGGTGCGCTGGACGACCCGGTCGCGTTCTCCGACGCCTACGTGACCTCCGGTGAGGTGAGCATCCGCCCGTTCGCGAAGGGCTCGCTGGTCTCCGAGGTGTTCGACCGCATCGGTCTGCGCAATCCGTGGCCGATGGCGGGCGACCCGGACTACGGGCTCGCCTCCGCCGACGTGGAAGGGCTCACCCAGCTGCCCGACGTGCGGTTCTGGTACGAGGCCAACGGTTCGGAGACCGACGCTTACGGCGAGGAGCTGCGGGACAACGCGATCTGGAAGAACCTGCCGTTCGTGCGCAGCGGCAAGGTGCAGCGGCTGCCCGATTCGCTGTGGATGTTCGGCGGGCCGAAGTCCATGGAGCAGTACGTCGACGCCGCGATCGCGGCGCTGAAGGCGTAGTCCGTGACGACGCTCGTCCGTCCACCCGCCCCGCCGGTCGCGGTCATCCGGCGGGGCGGGCCGCTGGTGCTGCTGGTGGTGGGGCTGGCCGCGCTGGTCGTGCTGGGCGCCGCGGTGCACCTCACCCAGGGCACGTCCAGCGTGGACTTCGGCGCGCTGCTGCACCTGGTGCTCGGCGGCGGCACCGACACCACCGCGGCCGTGGTGGTGGAGTCGCGGTTGCCGCGGCTGCTCACAGCGCTGCTGGTCGGCGCGGCCCTCGGCATCGCGGGGGCGGTGCTGCAATCGGTGGCGCGCAACGTGATGGCCTCCCCGGACACGCTCGCCGTGGACGCGGGCGCGCACCTGGCGATCGTCGCGGTCGCCGCGTTCGGCGTCTCGTTCCCGGTGCTGGGCACCACGGCGATCGCGTTCGTCGGCGGGCTCGCCGCGGCCCTGCTGGTGATCTCGCTGTCCGGCATGGGCGGCACCGGGATCGTGCGGCTGGTGCTCGCCGGGACCGCGATCGCGTTCGCGATGCACTCGCTGACCCGGATGTTGCTGCTGCTGTTCGACCAGGAGACGCAGGGGCTGTTCGCCTGGGGTTCCGGCTCGCTCGGGCAGACGGGGCTGGGCGGTATCCGGGCGGTGGCGCCGGTGATGGGCATCGCGCTCGTGCTCCTGCTGCTGCTGTCCCGGCGGCTGGACCTGGTGTACCTCGGCGACGACCACGCGCGGACCCTCGGTGTCCACGTGGGACGGATCCGGTTCGCCTCGATCGCGCTGGCGGTGCTGCTGGCGGCGGCTTCGGTGACCTTGGCGGGCCCGGTGGGGTTCGTCGGGCTCGCCGCGCCCGCGGTGGTGCGGCTGCTGTCCAACCGGGTTCCGGGCCTGCACCGGCACGCGGCGTTGCTGCCGATCTCCGGCGCGATGGGCGTGGTGCTGCTGCTGGGCGCGGACGTGCTGCTGCGGGCGCTGATCGGCGCGCAGACCGCGTTGGAGATTCCCACCGGGGTGGCGACCACGCTGGTCGGCGCGGTGTTCCTGGTAGTGCTGTGCCGCAACATCCGGGTCACCGCGTCCGCCGCGGAGCCGCCGGCGGCGGGTGTCCGCGGCGGCGTGTCGGCCCGGCGGGTTCGGCTGGTCGTCGGAGCGCTGGTGCTGCTGCTGGTCGCGGTGGCGATCGGCGCGGTGCTGCTGGGCGACGTCCTGCTGCTGCTCGGCGACCTGGCGAACTGGGCGAGCGGGCAGGCCGGGCCGATCGTCAGCAACGTGATGTCGAACCGGGTGCCGCGGGTCGTGGCGGCGGTGCTGGCGGGGGCGGCGCTGGCGCTGGCCGGAGCCGCGATCCAGGCGGTGGCGCGGAACCCGCTGGCCGAGCCGGGGATCATCGGCGTCGCGGGCGGTGCCGGGCTCGGCGCGATCACGGTGATCACCCTGTGGTCGGGGGCCGGGTTCTGGGTGCAGGCGGGCGGTGCCGGGCTCGGTGCGGCCGTGGCGACGCTCGTGGTGTTCGCGATGGCGGCGAAGGGCGGTTTCGCCGGGGAACGACTGGTGCTGATCGGCTTCGGCGTCCAGGCGGCCACGCAGGCGCTGGTGACGCTGCTGATCACGCTGTCCGACCCGTGGAACGAGACGAAGGCGCTGACCTGGCTGGGCGGCTCCACCTACGGGCGTTCCTACGAGCACCTGGTGCCGATGGTGCTGGCGCTGCTGGTGCTGGTGCCGGTGCTGGTCCGCGCCCGCGGCGAGCTGGACCTGCTGTCGGTGGACGAGGAGACGCCGCGGGTGCTGGGTGTGCACGTGCCCGGGGCGCGGTTGCTGCTGCTGTGCTGCGCGGTGCTGCTGACCGGTACCGCGGTGGCCGGGGTCGGGGTGATCGCGTTCGTCGGGTTGATCGCGCCGCACGCGGCGCGGGCGATCGTGGGCAGGCGGCACTCCCGGATGTTGCCGGTGGCGGCGCTGCTGGGCGGGGTGCTGGTGTGCGTGGCCGACGTGGTGGGCCGCGCGGCGATCGCCCCGGCGCAGCTGCCCGCCGGGATGATGACGGCGCTGGTCGGCGCGCCGTACTTCGTGTGGTTGCTGCACCGCGACCGCACTCGCTGAGCCCCGCCAGGTGAACGGCCGGGGCGGGCCGTTCACCTGGCCGGTGCGCGCGGAGTCAGGCGTCGAGCAGCAGGACCACGTGCAGGGTCCGCGGCCCGTGGACTCCCTCGACCCGGTCCAGCTCGATGTCCGAGGTCGCCGACGGCCCGCTGATCAGCGTCGTCGGCCGCACCGGGTCGAGCCGCGCCACCGCCTCCGGCACCCCGGCGACCACCGAGGACAGCGCCACCACGCACACGTGCAGGTCGGGGACCAGGGTCAGCGCCCGGCGGCCCTGGTCGGCCGACGAGTCCAGGAAGATCGTGCCGGTCTCCGCGCAGCTCACCGCCGACCCGGTCACCACCCCGTCCAGCTCGTCCAGCCGCGCGGGCGGCACCTCCGCGGAGTCGACGGTGACCTCCCCGTCGAACTCGGCGAGCCACCGGCGGTCCAGCCCGGCGGGGATGCCGATCCGGCGGGCGCCGCGCAGCGCCGTCGCGATCGCGCCCGGCGCCTCGGCGGTGTCGCACTGGTGCACGGAGGCGCGGTAGTCCTCCAGGCGGTCCACGAGCAGTTCCCGCCGCCGTTCCGGGGGCAGCGACCGGCGTCGCCGGTAGTCGCGCGGCACCTGCACGGCGTCGGGCGGGGCGAGGGCGAGCGCGTCGCGCACCCGGCCCAGCACGGTCTCCCGGGCGTTCACCGCGCACCTCCTTCGCGCCGGGCCCGTTCGATCGCGGCCCGGCCTTCGGTGGAGTCCCACCACTGCCGGAACGTCCGCTTCGGCGGCACCGGCAGGTCGCGCGCCGAGGTCCACGCGCTGCCCGGCGGCGGCAGCGCCCGGATCCGCCCGCCGCGCCCTAGCAGCCTGCCGAGCTGCGCCGCGCGCTGCGCCGCCGTCCACCGCCCGGCCGAGGCCATCGCCGCGGAGGCCGCCTTCATCAGCGCCTGCTCGGCGTCGAACCCGGCCTGCTCCACGTGCTGGTGGCGCAGTTCCACCAGCAGCGACGGGATGTCGATCTTCACCGGGCAGGCGTCGAAGCAGGCCCCGCACAGGCTGGAGGCGTAGGGCAGCGAGCCGTTCGGGTCGCCGGACCCGGTGTCCATCCCGGCCAGCTGCGGGGTGAGCACCGCCCCGATCGGCCCCGGGTAGGTCGAGCCGTAGGCGTGCCCGCCGGTCCGCTCGTACACCGGGCACACGTTCAGGCAGGCCGAGCAACGGATGCAGTGCAGCGCCTCGCGCCCGACCTCGTCGGCGAGGGTGGCGGTGCGCCCGTTGTCCAGCAGCACCAGGTGGAACTCGCCCGGTCCGTCGCCGGGGGTGACGCCGGTCCACATCGAGGTGTACGGGTTCATCCGCTCGCCGGTGGAGGAGCGCGGCAGCAGTTGCAGGAAGACTTCGAGGTCCGCGTAGCTGGGGATCAGCTTCTCCAGCCCCATCACGGTGATCAGCGTCTCCGGCATGGTCAGGCACATCCGCCCGTTGCCCTCGGATTCCACGACCGAGAGCGTTCCGGTGTCGGCGACGCCGAAGTTCGCCCCGGAGATCGCGACCCGTGCGCGCATGAACCGGTCGCGCAGGAACCGCCGGGACGCGTCGGCGAGGTGCGCCGGGTCGTCGTCGAGGTCGGGGTCGACGCCGGGCATGGCGCGCAGGAAGATCTCCCGGATCTCCGCGCGGTTGCGGTGGATCGCGGGAACGAGGATGTGCGAGGGCCGGTCCGCGCCGAGCTGCACGATCAGTTCGGCGAGGTCGGTCTCGATGGCGGCGATGCCCTCGTCGGTGAGGTGCTCGTTGAGGCCGATCTCCTGGGTGGCCATCGACTTGACCTTGAGCACTTCCTCGGAGCCGGTGCCGCGGACGAGGCGGGTGACGATCGCGTTGGCCTCGGCGGCGTCGCGTGCCCAGTGCACGGTCCCGCCGCGCGCGGTCACGGCCTGTTCGAACCGCTCCAGGAGTTCCGGCAGCCGGGACAGCACGTCGCGCTTGATCGCGGCGCCGGCGGAGCGCAGCTCCTCCCAGTCGGGCAGTTCGCCGGTGACGGCGATCCGCTTGTCCCGGATGGTGCGGGTGGCCTTGCCGACGTTGCGGCGCAGCTGCGCGTTGCCGAGCTCGGTGCGGGCCGCCGCCGGGAACGGTTCGCTGCCGCGGATGTTGCCGGTTCCGCGCGGCGGAGCGGTGGGCATGCCGAGGAACGTGCCGCTCATGCGAGTGCTCCCTGCTTCGGCGCGATCTTGCGTTCGGTGGTGGCGAGGATCTCGGCGAGGTGCTTGGTGCCGACTCCGGTCTGCAACCGGGACAGGCCACCGCCGATGTGCATCAGGCAGGACGAGTCCCCGGCGGTGCAGTACTCGGCGTCGGTGGCGCCGACGTTGCGCAGCTTGTCCGAGAGCATCGCCGTGGAGGTGTCGGCGTTCTTCAGCGCGAAGGTGCCGCCGAACCCGCAGCACTGGTCGGCTTCGGGCAGTTCCACCAGGTCGATCTCGCGCACGGCGCGCAGCAGCCGCAGCGGCTTGTCCCCGACCCGCAGCATCCGCAGCGAGTGGCAGGTGGGGTGGTAGGTCACCCGGTGCGGGAAGGTCGCGCCGACGTCGACCACGCCGAGGACGTCGACGAGGAACTCGGCGAGCTCGTAGGTCTTCGCCCGGGAGCGCACGACCTGGTCGCGGAGCCCGGGACGGCCGAAGCGCTCGGCGACGATCTCGTGCTGGTGGCGGATGGAGCCGGCGCAGGATCCGGAGGGCACCACCACGGCGTCGATGGACTCGTCGGCGAAGCAGGCCGCGTGGTTCTCGACCAGCGGCAGCGCCTCGCGCTGGTACCCGGTGTTGACGTGCATCTGCCCGCAGCAGGTCTGCGCCTCCGGGAACACCACGTCCTGGCCGAGCCTGCTCAGCAGCAGGGCGGTGGCCTGGATCGCGTCCGGGAACAGCGTGTCGCCGAGGCAGGTGGCGAACAGGGCTACCCGCATGCGTCGGACTCCCTTCGTGTGGTCTGACCACACCGTAGCCGGGGTGGGCGAGTTCGGGAACGGGCGGTGTCCGACCGCCTCCGGTCAGCGTTGCGGCAGTGGGCGGCGCCCGCAACGCGCGGCGCCACGACCTCGATAGGCTCCGAGGGTGGTGAACGCTGGGCCGCGGGCGTGGGAACGGGTGCTCGCGCAGATCGAGGACGACCTGCTGCAGGGCCGGATCGCGCCCGGGCAGCGCCTGCCGGGGGAACGGGCGCTGGCCGAGGAGCTGGGGGTCGGGCGCTCCTCGGTGCGCGAGGCGATGCGGGTGCTGGAGGCGCTGGGCCTGCTGCGCGCCCAGACCGGTTCCGGGCCGGAGGCGGGCGCGGTGATCCTGGCCCGCCCCACCGGCGGCATGAGCGCGCTGCTGCGGTTGCAGGTGGCGGGGCAGGGCTTCCAGGTGCGCGACGTGGTGCGCACCAGGCTCGTGCTGGAGACGGCGTCGGTCACCGAGCTGGCCGGTGCGGCCGCGGAGCTCGCCGCGGCGGAGGAACTGCTCGACGCGATGGACGAGCCGGATCTCGCCCCGGCCGAGTTCCTGGCGCTCGATGCCCAGTTCCACCTGACCCTGGCGCAGGCCGCGGGCAACGAGGTGGTCGCGGTGATGATGTCCGGGCTGCGTGACTCGATCGAGCACTACACCCGCGAGACGGTCCCGCTGCTGGATTCGTGGGCGGCCACCTCGACCCGGTTGCGCGCGGAGCACCGCGAGGTGCTGGCCGCGATCCGGGACGGCGACGGCGCGCTGGCGGGCCGACGGGTCACCGCGCACATCAAGGGCTACTACGCCGACGGCGGCCTGGCGCTCTGAGGTCGGGGTAGCGGGGACGTCGAGGTGGCGGGGACGTCGGGTGGCGGGCCCGCCCCGCCGAGCCCGTCGGGCCGTTCGACGCGGCGGGTCAGACGCTGCGCAGCACGGAGACGACGACGCCGAGGACGGTGGCGTGGTCGCCGTCGATGACCTCGTAGGCCGGGTTCCGCGGCTCCAGCAGCACGTGCCCGTTGCGCTTCCGGTACACCTTCACCGTCGCCTCGTCGTCGAGCAGCGCGGCGACGATCTGCCCCGAGTGCGCTTCGGGCTGCTGCTTGACGATCACGGTGTCCCCGTCGCAGATCGCGGCGTCGATCATCGAGTCACCGCGCACCCGCAGCGCGAACACGGTGCCGCGCCCGGCGAACTCGCGGGGCAGCACGAGGGTGTCGTCGAGGTGCTCGTCGGCGGCGATCGGCGTCCCGGCGGCGATGTCGCCGACCACGGGCACCGTCACCGAGTCCGCGTCGTTCCGCGACGCGGAGGTCTCGCGCAGGAACGCGCGCACGTCGATGGGCCGGGACACGGTGTCGCTGCGCCGCAGGAAGCCCTTGTCCTCCAGGCTCGCCAGGTGCTTGGACACCGAGGAGGTGGAGCGCAGGCCGACGGCCTCGCCGATCTGCCGGGTGCTCGGCGAGTACCCGTGCCGCACCACCCAGTCGCGGATCGTCGCGAGGATCCGCTGCTGGCGCAGCGGCAGCGACGAGGCGTCCAGGTGCTCGAACGGGTCAAGATCGTCGTAGCCGGTCATCCGCCGAATGGTAGATCCCGCCACCCCGAACCCGATCACCGGCACGCCGACGGTCCCGGAGGAGGCAGAATCCTCGGCGTGCCGCCCGCTCCGCTCTCGCCGCCGCTACCCGGGAATCCGGTGCCGCCGCACGGATCGCGGGCGTCGTTCCGCTTGCCGGCGGGTCGCACGCTCGCCAGCGCAGAGCTCGACGGGCCCGCTGCGCGGCTCGTCGACGACGCGCGGGGCCTGTTCGCGGCGGCGGATCCGGTGCTGGTGCACGGGGACTTCCAGTCGGGCAACGCGCTCTGGGCGGACGCCCGGTTGAGCGGCGTCGTCGACTGGGAGGGAGCCGCGTGCGGTCGCCGGCGGCACGCGGAGTGGACCGGCGAGCTGGTGCGGCGCGCGCCGGTCAGGGGGTGGGGAGGATGAGGCAGGTGGTGGTGGCGTGGGCGATCAGCTTGCCCGCCTCGTCGTGGACCTTGCCCTCGGCGGTGGCGGTGCGGCGCCCGGCGTGCACGACGGTGCCTTCGGTGGTGAGGACCTGGCCGTCGGTGCGCGCGGCGCGGATGTAGTTCACCTTGAGCTCCAAGGTGGTGTAGCCGACGCCCGCGGGCAGCGTGGTGTGCACGGCGCAGCCCATCGCCGAGTCCAGCAGCGTCGCGGCGATCCCGCCGTGCACGGTGCCGAGGGGGTTGGCGAAGTCCGGCCGGGTGTCCAGCGAGACCACGATGCGCCCGTGCTCGACCACGTCGAAGCGCATCCCGAGCAGGCCGCCGATGGACGGGGCGCCGTCGAAGGCCCCGGACTGCACCTGGCGCAGCAGTTCCAGTCCGGACGGGGCGGTGGATTCGGTGGTGGACATGGGCTTCTCCTCGGGTGGCGTGCGTTCCGCCGCGATGCTACCGAGCAGTAATTTATGGTCGGGGGTGATGTGTCGCGGATCGCTCGATCCGCTCGACGAGCACCGGGCCGTGCGCTCGCCGAGCAGCGCCGCCGCTCGGGATGGACG
>NZ_JAIUKC010000002.1:189764-192714 GCF_020177435.1 Saccharopolyspora sp. 7B
GCCGGGCGGGGGGGGGGGGGGGGGGGGGGGGGGGGGGGGGGGGGCGCGGACCCCCGGGGGGGGGGGGGGGCGCGGGGCCGGCGGGTCACCTGGTCCCCGCCCGCGACTCCACGCCGTGGACGAGCTTGTCGAACTTGAACGCGATCTCCGCCGGGTCCACGGCGAGCGCCAGCGTCGGCACCCGCCGGTACAGCGTGCCGAACACGACCTGCAGCTCCACCCGCGCCAGCTGCTGGCCGACGCACTGGTGCACGCCGAACCCGAACGCGTTGTGCTGCCGCGCGTCGCGGTGCAGGTCCAGCCGTTCCGGTTCCGCGAACGCCGCGGAGTCCCAGTTGCCCAGCGGCAGCGCCAGCACGATGCCCTCGCCCGCGCGGATCGTCTCGCCCTCGACCTCGATGTCCTCCAGCGCGACGCGGCGCAGCCCGTGGTGGGCCACCGACAGGTAGCGCAGCAGCTCCTCGACCGCTCCCGCCACGACCTTCGGGTCCTCGGCGTCGCGGAGCACGGCCAGCTGCGCCGGGTCCTGGAGCAGCTTCGCGGTGCCGATCCCGATCATGTTCGCGCTGGTCTCGTGCCCGGCGATGAGCAGCACCATGCCCAGCTGCGCGGCCTCGGCGACCGTGACGTCGCCGGCGGTGACGCGCTGCGCGAGGTCGGACACCCAGCCCGTGCCCGGTTCCTCGACGCGAGCGGTGATCAGGTCGGCCAGGTAGTCCTGCAGCGCGCCACTGGCGGCCGCGCTCTGCTCCGGGGTGGCGTCCCGGTCGATGGCGAGCACGCTGTGCCGCTGGAAGAACTCGTGGTCGGCGTAGGGCACGCCGAGCAGTTCGCTGATCATCAGCGACGGCAGCGGCAGCGCCAGCGCGGAGACCAGGTCGGCGGGCTTCGGCCCGGCGAGCATCGCGTCGATCAGCTCGTCGGTGGTGCGCTGGATGAACGGCCGCAGCGCGGAGACCCGCTTGGCGGTGAACGGGAACGTCATCATCCGCCGGAACCGGCTGTGCTCGGCGGCATCGGTGTTGAAGATGCTCGGCGCTCGGTCGGCGGAGTGCGCCTGCGAGGCGGCGCTGATGTGCGGGAAGTCCGGTCGCTTCTCGTCGGTGCTCACCCGCGGATCGGACAGCAGGGCGCGCTGCGCGGCGTGCCCGGTGATCACCCACGGGGTGCTGCCGTTCCACAGCCGCATCCGCGTCAGCGGCCGGTGCGCGGCGGCCTCGCGCAGCGCGGGCGGGGGAGCGAACGGGCAGGAGCGGGAGCGCGCGGACGGGAACTCCGCCGCCGCGGCGGGATGTTCGGGCATGGTGGCCTTCCGGTGGGAGCGGTTCACGGGAACGTCCGAAGTGGACTTCAGCGGGCGGGAGCAGCCGCGGCGGCGTCGACGATCTCCTGGCGGCGCAGGCGGGTCTGCTTGGGCATGTTCCAGCCGAGCACCCCGGTCGTGCGGCCGTCCTCGCGGTAGCGCACCACGAACCGCCCGTCGGCGAGGTCGCCGTCGACCACCTCGGCGTCCGCGGCGGGCCGCACCGTTCCGTGCACCTGGATCTTCACGTCGTACTGGTCGGTCCAGAAGAACGGGATCGGCGAGTACGCGCGGTCGGCGCCGAGGACGTTCGCGGCCACCACCCCCGCCTGCTCGGTCGCGTGCGTGCGGTTCTCCAAGCGCAGCAACGAGTTCGTCCGCTCGTCGAACCACCGGCACACGTCCCCGACCGCGTAGATCCCGGGGGCGGCGCGGCACCGCGAGTCGCACACCACCCCGTCGTCGAGCCGCAGCCCGCTGCCCGCGAGCCATCCGGTGTTCGGCACCGCGCCGACGGCGACGACCACCACGTCGGCGGGCAGCTCGTCGCCCGAGTCCAGCCGCACCCCGGTCACCCGGTCGTGCCCGGTGAACCCGGTGACGCCGTGGCCGAGGCGGAGCTCGACGCCGCGCTCCGCGTGCAGCGCGGCGAGCCTGCCGCCGACCAGCGGCCCGAGCTGCCCGGCCATCGGGGTCGGCAGCGGCCCGGTGAGGGTGACGTGCAGGCCCGCCGCCCGCGCGGTGGCGGCGATCTCCGAGCCGAGCACGCCCTCGCCGACCACGACCAGCCGGGCGCCGGGGTGCAGTTCCGCCCGCAGCGCCAGCGAGTCCTCGACGGTGCGCAGCACGTGCACGCCGGTCAGGCCCTCGTGCCCGGGCAGGGTGCGCGGCCGCACCCCGGTGGCCAGCACGATCCTCTCGGCGCCGAGTTCTCGTCCCGACGCGGTGCGCGCGGTGCGGTTCGCCGCGTCCAGGGACACCGCCGCGTCACCGAGGACGAACTCGGCGTCCAGCCCGGCGAGCACCTCGTCGGTGCGCAGCCGGACGCGGTCGGGCTCCCACTCCCCGGCGAGCACCTTCTTCGACAGCGGCGGCCGGTCGTAGGGCGGGTGCGGCTCGTCGCCGAGCACCGCCACCGGCCCGTCGTGCCCGGCCCGCCGCAGGGCCTCCACCGTGGACAGGCCGGCGGCGGAGGCGCCGACCACCAGCACGCTCACGACTCCTCGCTGAGCGCGATCGCGGCCGCGGGGCACATGTTCGCCGCTTCCCGCACGCCGTCGTGCAGCCCCGCCGGGGGAGCGGCGTCCAGCAGGACCACCACGCCGTCCTCGTCGCGCTGGTCGAAGACCTCGGGCGCCACCATCACGCACGTGCCCGCGCCGCAGCACTTCTCCTCGTCGATCGTCACCTTCACGATGTGCTTCCCCGTTCCCTCGGAGTGATCTCGGAAGTGGTGGGCGCGAGCCAGAGACCGGTGATCGCGTCCACCAGGCCGGTTCCGGCCTGTTCCCACGTCTCGCGCGGGGTGGTGGTGCCGTCGGGGCGCGCCCGGTGGCGCGCGGCGCCCCCCGGGCCCCCCCCATTGCCGGGCCAGTGGCCGGGGTGCGACCCCCCCGGCGCCCGCCCGTTCCGGCCGGGCCCGGGGGG
>NZ_JAIUKC010000002.1:192722-201715 GCF_020177435.1 Saccharopolyspora sp. 7B
GGCGGGTGCGCGGGGGCCCCCCGGCGGGGGGGGGGGGGGGGGGGCGGGCGCGGGGGGGGGGGGGGCGGGCGGCGACCCCGTGCACCACCAGTTGCCGGGCCATGTCGCGGCGTTCCTCCCGCACGGGCTCCGGCAGTTCCGGCAGGAGCCGGTGCAGTTCCCCGCCCGCCCGCAGCAGCGCCGGGGAGCTCCGCGATGCGCGCTCGGCGATCTCGCGGTAGGCGGGGTCGGTCATGACCTGCGCGCCGAACCTGCCGAACCAGGTCGGCGAGCCCAGCTCGGCCAGGTGCAGCGCGGTCGGCAGCACCATGCAGGACACCCAGCCGCGCACGGATCCGTCGGCTCCGGCGACCATCCGGGCGCGCAACCGCTCGACCTGCTCGTGGTGCTTGCGCAGGATCGCGGCGACCAGTTCGGCCTTGGTGCCGAAGTGGTAGCCGACGGCGGTGTTGTTGCCCTGCCCGGCGGCTTCGCTGACTTGGCGGTTGGACACGGCGGCGATCCCGTGCTCGGCGAACAGGCGCTCGGCCGCCGACAGGATCAGCTCCCGCGTCGCCCGCACCTGCCGGGACCGCGCCGCGCCCACGGTCACCACCGCACCGGGACTTCGCTCAGCCCGCCGACGACGAGCCCTTCCAGCGGGCGCAGCCGCTCGGCGGGCACCGCGAGTTCCAACGACGGCAGCTTGCGCAGCAGCACTTCGAGCGTCACCTGCAGCTCGTTGCGGGCCAGCGCCTGCCCGAGGCAGGAGTGCGCGCCGGTGCCGAACGCGAGGTGCGGGTTGGGGGTGCGGGCGAGGTCCATGTCGTCGGCGCCGTCGAAGGCGGTTTCGTCGCGGTTCGCGGCGGCCATGTTGCACATGACGGTGGTGCCGCGCGGCAGTTCGGTGCCCGCGATCTCGACGTCCTCGTGCAGGAAGCGGACCATGCCGAGCCCGGAGTTGGCGTCGAAGCGCAGCACCTCTTCGACCGCGGATCGCACCAGCGACGGGTCGGCCAGCAGCCGTTCCCAGCGCCGCCGGTCCGACAGCAGCATCGCGACCATCTTGCCGATCATGTTCGCGGTCGTCTCGTGCCCGGCGATGAGCAGCCCGAGCCCGGTGGCGGCGAGCATGCGGTCCGGCATCCGCTCGCCTTCGGAGTCGGTGGCGGCGATGAGCTCGCTGAGCAGGTCGTCCCCGGGCTGCCGCTGCTTCGCGGCGATGTGCCCGGCCATGTAGCCGAAGAAGTCGGCCTCGGCGGTCTTGAACTCCTGCTCGGAGTACCGGGTGAGGTTCAGGAAGGTGTCCGACCAGCGGGAGAACCGGTCCCGGTCCGCGGTGGGCACGCCGAGCATGTCGCAGATGACCCACACCGGCAGCGGGAAGCCGAGCGCGGCCTTGAGGTCGGCGGGTCCGCCACCGGCGATCATGTCGTCGACGAGGCTCTCGGCCATCCGCTCGATCTCGGGGCGCAGCGCCAGCATCCGCTTGGCGGTGAACCAGCGGTTGACCAGGCGCCGCCACCGCTGGTGGCCCTCGCCGCTCTGCGGGAGCGCGGTGGACATCTCGCTGTTGAACAGCCCGCCCGATTCGGTGTCGGAGATCCGGGCCGCGTCGGGATCGTCGAGGCTGCGGCCGAACCGCGGGTCGGCGAGCACGCCCTTGACGTCGGCGTAGCGGGTCAGCAGCGCGACTTCGTCCCCGCTGGGCAGCTTCGCGCGGGAGACGGGGCAGCCGGCGCGCAGCCGGGCCCATTCGGCGGGTGGTTCCAGCGGCCCCGGTGCGGGGATCGGGTAGTCGAGCACCCGCTCGTCAGGTGTGGTCACCGCGGTTTCTCCTCGTGTTCGGGAAACGAACTTGGAGGTAGTGAACCGCAGCTGCTAACGTCAGTCAAGCGCCTGCCTTAAAGGCGGGCATCGGAACGAGACGGGAGCACCATGACCCACGCCCTCAGCGCGCCGCGGCGCCCGGACGACGCGCCGCCCGCGCGGACGAACGTGGTCGTCCCGGTGCTGGCCTTCGGCGGCATCTCGGTGTCGCTGATGCAGACCCTGGTCGTGCCGCTGGTGCCGAGCCTGCCCAGGCTGCTGGGGGCGTCGGCCGCCGACACCGCGTGGGCGATCACCGCGACCCTGCTGGCCGCCGCCGTCGCCACGCCCACCGTCGGGCGGCTCGGGGACATGTTCGGCAAGCGGCGGATGCTGTTGATCAGCCTCGGGATCATGGTGTGCGGCTCGGTGCTGTGCGCGCTGGCGAACGGGCTGGCGCTGATGGTCGCCGGCCGCTTGCTGCAGGGCCTCGCCGCCGGGGTCATCCCGCTCGGGATCAGCATCATGCGCGACGAACTGCCCGCGGAACGGCTTGGCGGGGCGACCGCGCTGATGAGCGCCTCGCTCGGCGTCGGCGGTGCGCTGGGGCTGCCCGCCGCCGCGTTCGTCGCGGAGGAGGCCGACTGGCACGCGCTGTTCTGGGCCGCCGGTGCCCTCGGCCTGCTCGCCGCCGTGCTCGTCGCGACCCTCGTGCCGGAATCCCGGGTCCGCGGCGGCGGCCGGTTCGACCTGCCGGGCGCGATCGGGCTGTCCATCGCGCTGCTGTGCCTGCTGCTGGCGCTGTCGAAGGGCGCCGACTGGGGCTGGGGCAGCGGGACGACGCTCGGGCTCGTCGCGGGCGGGCTGCTCGTGCTGCTGGTCTGGGGCTGGTGGGAACTGCGCACCGAGCACCCGCTGGTGGACCTGCGCACCACCGCGCGCCGCCAGGTGCTGCTGACCAACCTCGCCTCGGTGGTGTTCGGGTTCGCGATGTTCGCGACCTCGCTGGTGATCCCGCAGCTGCTGCAGCTGCCCGCCGCCACCGGGTACGGCCTCGGGCAGTCCATCCTCGCCGCCGGGCTGGTGATGGCCCCGAACGGGCTGGTGATGATGGCGATGTCGCCGGTGTCGGCGCGGATCTCCCGGGAACGCGGGCCGAAGGTGACGCTGATGGCGGGGGCGCTCGTCGTGGCCGCCGGCTACGGCCTCGGGCTCGTCCTGATGTCCGAGATCTGGCACCTGATGGTCGTCTCCTGCGTGATCGCCGCCGGCATCGGGCTCGCCTACGGCGCGATGCCCGCGCTGGTCATGGGCGCGGTCCCGGTGTCGGAGACCGCCGCGGCCAACAGCCTCAACACGCTGATGCGCTCCATCGGTACCTCGGTGTCCAGCGCCGCGGCCGGGGTGATCCTGGCGAACATGACCAACCAGGTCGGCGGCGCCGCGCTGCCCGCCCTCGCCGGGTTCCAGGTGGTGCTGGGCATCGGCGCCGCCGCCTCGCTGGGCGCGTTCGCGATCGCCGCGTTCCTGCCCGGGCGCGCCGCCGAGTAGTCCCGCCGGAAACCCCGAACGTCCCGAAACCCACCTGGAGGAAGCGGAATGTCCACCACCGAGGAGTCCCGGCGCGCCGTGCTGGACCCCGCCGTGCTCGGCTTCGACCCCGAGCAGCTGCGGGAGCGCTACCGGGCCGAGCGGGACCGGCGGCTGCGCCCCGACGGGTCCGCGCAGTACCGGGCCACGACCGGCGAGTTCGGCTACTACGCCGACGACCCGTACGTCGAACCGGGATTCACCCGGGAAGCGCTGCACGAGCACTCCGAGGTCCTCGTGATCGGCGGCGGATTCGGCGGGCTCACCGCGGCGGCCCGGCTCGTGGAACGCGGGTTCACCGATATCCGCGTCGTGGAGAAGGGCGGCGACTTCGGCGGGACCTGGTACTGGAACCGGTACCCCGGCGTGCACTGCGACATCGAGTCCTACATCTACCTGCCGCTGCTGGAAGAACTCGGTTCGCTGCCGCGGTGGAAGTACTCGCCGGGCGAGGAGATCCGCGAGCACGCCCGCGCCATCGGCCGCCACTTCGGGCTCTACGACCGCGCCTGCTTCCAGACCGAGGTCGTCGACAGCGAGTGGGACGAGGAGGCCGAGCGCTGGACGGTGCGCACCGACCGCGGGGACGTGCTCACCGCCCGCTACGTGATCGTCTCCAGCGGCCCGTTCAGCAGGCCGAAGCTGCCCGGGCTGCCCGGCATCGAGACCTTCCGCGGGCACACCTTCCACACCAGCCGCTGGGACTACGACTACACCGGCGGGGACGCGAGCGGCGGGCTGCACCGGCTCGCCGACAAGCGGGTCGCGGTCATCGGTACCGGCGCCACCGCCATCCAGTGCGTCCCGCACCTCGGGCAGGACTCGGCGCACCTGTACGTGTTCCAGCGCACTCCGTCCTCAGTGGACGAACGCGGGAACCGGCCCACCGACCCGGGCTGGGCGGAATCGCTGCGCCCCGGCTGGCAGCGCGAGCGGCGGGAGAACTTCCTGACCCTCGTCTCCGGCGGGCACGCCGAGCAGGACCTCGTCGGCGACCGCTGGACCGACAGCGCCGAGACCTTCCGCTCCATCATGCCCAGCGCGCACAACGAGATCCTCGACGCCGACGACGCGCTGCGCGCCGAACTCGCCGACTTCGCCAAGATGAACTCGGTGCGCGCCAGGGTGGACGAGATCGTCGAGGACCCGGCCACCGCGGAGGCGCTGAAACCCTGGTACCACCGGCTGTGCAAGCGGCCCACGTTCAGCGACACCTACCTGCCGACGTTCAACCGCCCCAACGTGACCCTGGTCGACACCGGGGGAGCGGGCGTGGAACGGCTCACCGAGCGCGGAGTGGTCGTGGCCGGCGTCGAGTACGAAGTGGACTGCATCGTGTTCGCCACCGGTTTCGACCTCGGCGCGGGGGCGATGACGACGGCGCGGACGGTGCGCGGGCGCGGCGGGCGCACCCTCGCCGAGCACTGGAGCGGCGGACTGCGCACGCTGCACGGGTTCACCAGCCACGGCTTCCCGAACCACTTCCGGCTCGGCGCCTCGCAGAACGCGAGCTCGGTGAACTTCGCCCACGTCCTCGACGAGCAGGCCGAGCACGTCGCCGAGTTGATCGCCGCCGCCCGCGACCGCGGAGCCCGCCGCGTCGAACCGACCGCCGAGGCCGAAGCCGCGTGGGTCGCCACGATCCGGGAGAAGGAGCGCTACGACCGGGAATTCCTCGCCGAGTGCACCCCGAGCTACTACAACAACGAGGGCGATCCCCGGGCGCGCAGCGAGAGCTACGGTGGCGGCGCCATCGAGTTCTACCGGTTGCTGCGCGACTGGCGGGCCGCCGGTGGCGTGGACGAGGTGCTGGTGGAAGGGGAACGCGCGTGACGCGCAGCAGGTCCGGTGCGGCGGTGACGGTGCTCGACGCCGGGCGCTGGACCGCGCGCCGCGAGAACGAGCCGAACCCGCTGTGGGGGTCCAACGGGGTCGCCTTCGGCCCGGACGGGCGGCTGCACGTCGCCCAGTACCTGGCGGGGCAGATCAGCGCGGTCGACGTCGACTCCGGCGAGGTGGAGGCGGTGCTGCCGGTCGGCGGGCCGGTGCGCTCGCCGGACGACCTGGACTTCGCCGCGGACGGTTCGATGTACATCACCGACCTGAACCCGGGACTGGTGTGGCGGTGCGCGCCGGACGGCGAGCTCGCCGTGGTGGCACGCGGGCTGCGCTGCCCGAACGGGATCACCTGCGTCGGGAACCGGGTGTTCGTCAACGAGATGTACCGGGACGGGCGGGTGCTGGAGCTGTTCCCGGACGGGCGCGAACCGGTGGTGCTCACCGGCGGGCTCGCGATGGGCAACGCGATGCAGCTCGGGCCGGACGGGTCGCTGTACTACCCGCACATGATGACCGGCGAGGTGTGGCGGATCTCCCCGGAGGGCGGCGCGGCGGAGCTGGTCGCCGAGCAGGTGCACGAACCGGTCGCGGTGCGCTTCGACCGCGCAGGCGAGCTGGTGGTGCTCTCCCGCGGGGTGGCGGGGATCGTCACCCGCTTCGACGCGGAGGGCTCCCGCACGATCACCCGCACCGGCATCGCCGGGATGGACAACGCCGCGTTCGACGCGGAGAACCGGATGCTGGTCTCCAGCTTCGCCAGCGGCGGGGTGACCAGGATCGAGGCGGACGGGCCGGTGCGCCCGGTGGTGGCGCGCGGGTTCAACGGCCCGTTCGGCGTGGCCGCCGACTCCGACGGGCGCTGGTACGCCGCCGACCACTTCCGGCTCGGCACCGCCGCGGACGAGCTCGGGGCGGAGGCGGGCGGGCCGCTGCTGTCCGAGCTGGGCGGCTTCGTGCACGGCATCGCCGCCGACTCCGGGGTGCTGCACGTGACCTCGCAGTTCGGCGAGGTCCGCACCGTGGACGGCGGCCGGGTGCGGGTGCGCGCGTCCGGGTTGGACGGGCCCGGCGGGATCGCGGTCGCGGCGGGCGGCGCGCTGGTGGTCGCCGAGACCGGTGCGGGCCGGGTGCTGCGCATCGACGCGGCGGACGAGGTGACCGTGCTGGCCGACGGACTGGACGGGCCGGTGGACGTGGCGCTCGACGAGGACGGGCGCTGCTTCGCCACCGAGCAGCGCGGTGGGCGGGTGCTGCGGATCGGCGACGGCGCGGTGGACGTCCTCGCCGACGGGCTGGCCGAACCGCAGGGCCTCGCGCGGCTGGGCGGCGAGCTGTTCGTCGTCGAAGCCGGTGCCCGCAGGCTGCTCTCGCTGGACCCGGACACCGGCGCCCGGCGCGCCGAGGTCGCGGAGCTGCCGGTCGACGCGCTCCGGGACCCGGAACCCGTGGTGACGCCGGGGATCCCCGGCCAGCCGCGCGCGTTCGCCGGGATCGCCGCCACCCCGGACGGCGCGCTGCTGCTCTCGGCCGGGGGCGAGGGCACCGTCCTGCGCCTCACCCGCGGTTAGCGGGCGGTGGGGGGGGGGGGGGGGGGGGGGGGGGGGGGGGGGGGGGCGCCCGGGGCCGGCGGGCCCGGGCCGGGGGGCGCGGGGCGCGGGGGGGGGGGGGCGGGGGCGGCGCGGCGGGCCCCCCGCGCGCCCCCCCCCGGGGGTGGGGGGGGGGGGGCCCCCCCGCCCGCGGGGGGGGCCCCCACCGGCGTCAGAAGACGCGTTCGTCGAGGAACTCGTTGCGGAAGCGGTGCTGCGGGTCCCAGCGCTCGGCCAGCGCGCGGAAGTCGGCGAGCCGCGGGTAGCGCTCGGCGAGCACGTCGGCGCCCATCGCCCACACCTTCCCCCAGTGCGGCCGGGCGCCGAACGGGGCGAGCGCGGCTTCGAGAGCGGGCAGTGCGGCCGCCACCCCGGCCTGGTCGCGGCGCCAGGTGAAGTGGATCGCCAGCGAATCCCGCCGCCACGCCGGGCTGAGCCACAGCTCGTCGGCGGCCACCGAGCGCAGCTCGGCGACCAGCAGCACCGGTGCGAACGCGGGCGCGGCCCGCTGCAGCGCCTCGACGGCGGCGGCCGCGTGCCGCGCGTCCACCAGGTACTCGCTCTGGATCTCCGCGCCGCTGCTGGGGGTCCGTCCCGCCTGGAAGTGCGGGAGCCGTTCGTGCGACGGGCCGGGTGCGGCCTGGACGGTGACGTTCTCGGTCGGCCCGCCCGCCATCGGGTGCCGCGGCCCGTCCATGCGCCGCGAGCCGAGGCGGGCGAACAGCTCGGTGTCGTGCCCGCCCCGCTCCTTCACCACCACCTGCCGGACGCCGGAGCCGTCGAAGTCGGTGAACAGGCTGACGCTGTAGCCGGAGCCGAGCAGCGCGGCCAGTTCGGCAGCGGCCACCGGCCACCGCAGTCCCGCGTAGACGTGCTGGGTGACCTCGAACGCCGGCTCCACCGCCAGCTCGATCCGGGTGATCACGCCGAGCGCGCCGAGCCCCACGACGGCCCCGGTGAAGTCGGCGTCGCCGTCGCGCAGCACCCGGACCTCGCCGTCGGCGGTGAGGAACTCCAGCGCCCGCACCGCGGAACCGAGCCCGCGGGTGCGGCTGCCGGAGCCGTGCGTGCCGGTGGAGATCGCGCCCGCCACCGACAGGTCCAGCAGCGATGCCAGGTTCGCCAGGGCGAGCCCGTGCTCGTGCAGCACCCGGGTGAGCTCCGCGTAGTGCACCGGGCCGGAGATCGCGACGCTCCCGGCGGGGTCCACCTCGATCTCGGCGGGCAGCGCCGCCAGCGACACCTGCACGTCGGCGCTGTCGGCGATGCCGGTGAAGGTGTGCCCGGTGCCGAGCACCCGGACGCGGTCGGCGCCGGTGACGACCTCGGCGAGCTCGTCGAGGCTCCGCGGCCGGGCGAAGCGGGGCGCCCGGTAGGTGACGTTGCCGGACCAGTTGGTGCGGGGCGTGCTCATCCCCGCGCGCCCATCAGGTGTTCGGTGGCCAGCTGCTGCAGCCACACGAAGCCGTAGCCGCGGCCGTCGTAGTGGGCGGCGCTGTCGAAGTCCTCGAACGCGGTGCGGTCGGCCAGCAGCGCGGCGGCCCCTTCGCCGTCGGCGAGCGTCGGCACGGCCAGCTCAGGCACCTTCGAGGCGGCCAGCGCCTCCTGCACCTCGGGGTCGGCGCGGAACGCGGCCGCGCGCTCCGCGAGCAGCAGGTAGTTGGCCATGTTGGCGCGCACCGAGTCCCACACGCCCGCGTCGTCCTCGGTGCGGGCTGGTTTGAAGTCGAAGTGCCGCGGCCCGTCGTAGGCGGGTGTCCCGCCGGGACCGCCGTGTTCCAGCAGGTCCACCAGCGCGAACGCGTTGTGCAGGTCGCCGTGCCCGAACACGAGGTCCTGGTCGTACTTGATGCCGCGCTGCCCGTTCAGGTCCAGGTGGAACAGCTTGCCGTGGTAGAGCGCCTGCGCGACCCCGGCGGCGTAGTTGAGCCCGGCCATCTGCTCGTGCCCGACCTCCGGGTTGACGCCGAACAGCTCGGGGCGCTCCAGCGAGTCGATGAACGCGAGGGCGTGCCCCAGGGTGGGCAGCAGGATGTCACCGCGCGGCTCGTTCGGTTTCGGTTCGAGGGCGAAGCGCAGGTCGTAGCCGCGTTCGGTGACGTGCTCGGCGAGCAGGTCGGCGGCGTCCCGGTAGCGGGCGAGCGCCTGCTGCACGTCCTTGGCCGCGTCGTGCTCGGCGCCCTCCCGCCC
>NZ_JAIUKC010000003.1:0-5565 GCF_020177435.1 Saccharopolyspora sp. 7B
CACTCTCGTGCCTGGTGTGCCTGCCCCCCTGCCCGCGCCTCCCTGCCCGCGGCGGCGGGGGGGGGCCCCCGCCCCCCCCCCCCCCCCGGGGGGGCTTCAGTCGTCGAGGAGGTCCTCGATGGTGATGGGGATGTGGCGGACGCGGGTGCCGGTTGCGTTGTAGATCGCGTTGGCGATCGCGGCGGCCAGGCCGACGGTGCCGATCTCGCCGACGCCCTTCGCCCCCACCGGGTTGTGCAGCGTGTCCGGGTGCTCGATGAACTGCACATCGATGTCGGGGATGTCCGCGTGCACCGGCAGCAGGTACCCGGCGAAGTCGCCGTTGGCGATGCGGCCGTTCGGCTCGACCTCCATCGCCTCGTGCAGCGCCGCCGAGACGCCCCAGATCATGCCGCCGCTGAGCTGGCTGCGGGCCGCCTTCTCGTTGACGATCCGGCCCGCGTCGAACACCCCGAGCAACCGGGACACCCGCGCCTCCCGGGTCCAGCGGTGCACCCGGACCTCGCAGAACTGGGCGCCGAAGGAGCTGAACGAGTGCTTGGTCAGCTCCTCCCCGGGCGCGGTGGAGCCGGTCGCCGACAGGGAGTCGCGGCCCACCGCCCGCAGCAGCTCGCCGAACGGCATGCTCCGCCCGTCGGCGAACACCTGCCCGTCCGCGTAGGTGACCTCGGCGCCCTCGAACGGCGCGCCCGGTGCGGCGGCCAGCTCCAGCAGCGAGTCGAGCACCGTGGAGGCCGCGAGCATCACCGAGGAACCCGCGCTGGCGGTCGCCGTGGAACCGCCGGACATGCCGCCCGCCGGGAGCGAGGAGTCGCCCAGCTTCGGCGTCACCCGCTCCGGCGCGATGTCCAGCGTCTCCGCACCCACCAGCGAGAGCACCGTCAGCAGCCCGGTGCCCGGGTCGGCGCCGCTGGTGGCGACCTCCGCCCTGCCGTCCGCGCCGAGCGTGACCCGCACCGAGGCGGGGAAGCGCAGCGCCGGGAACATGGCGGTGGCGGTGCCGAGCCCGACCAGCCAGTCGCCGTCGGTGCGCCCGTTCGGGGTGCGCTGGTCCCAGCCGAACCGCTGCGCGCCGATCCGGAAGCAGTCGTCGAGGTACTTCGCCGACCACTGCAGGTCCTTGCCGGGCGGCGCGATCGAGTTGTTCCGCAGCCGCAGCTCGATCGGGTCCATCCGCAGCGCCACCGCGAGCTCGTCCATCGCGCTCTCCAGCGCGAACGACCCGGGTGCTTCGCCGGGGGCGCGCATGAACGTGGTGGGCGGCAGGTTCAGCGGCACCATCTTCTGCCGCAGCGACAGGTTCGGGGTGGCGTACCACTCGCGGGAGGTGCCGTGCGAGGTCGGTTCCACGAAGGAGCGGTCCGCGCCGGTGCTGCACCACGAGTCGTGCCGCACCGCGACGAGCGTCCCGTCCGCGTCGGCGCCGAGCGAGACCTCCTGCACGGTGGCGGCGCGGCCCGCGGTGGCGGTGAACACCTGCTCGCGGGTCAGCGACGCCTTCACCGGCCTGCCGAGGTCGCGGGACGCGGCCGCCGCGAGGAACGCGGGCGCCGAGGTGCGGCCCTTGCCGCCGAACGCGCCCCCGACGTACGGGTTCACCGCGTGCACGCGGGAGATCTCGACCCCGAGCGCCATCGACAGCTCCGCGGCCTGCATGTCCGACGCCTGTGTTCCACTGTGGATGGTCAGTCCGGTCGAATCCCAGTACGCCACGGCCGAATGCGGTTCCATCGGTGCGTGGTTCTGCGCCGCGGTCGAGTAGGTCTCGGACACCACCACGGTGCTGGCGGCGAGTGCGTCCTCGATGGACTCGACGCCGTCGGCGAGGATGTCCAGGGACGGCCCGCCGCCGTGGCCGGAGGTCGGCGCGTCCTCGGCGGTGACGAGCCCGTCCGCCAGCGAGGTCAGCGCGGGCCGCTCGTGGTACTCGACCTCGACGAGCAGCGCGGCGTCGCGCGCCTGCTCGAAGGTCTCGGCGACCACGAACCCGATCGGCTGCCCGTAATAGGCGACCTCCTTGTCCTGCAGCGGAACCCAGGTGTCGCCGAACGCGGGCAGCGTCGGGGTGCCCAGCTCCAGCGGGTCGAACGGCGAATACGCGGCGAGCACCCCGGCGGCGGCGCGGGCCGCGGTGAGGTCCATCGACGCGATCTCGCCGTGCGCGATGGTGCTGAGCACCAGGTATCCGTAGGCCATGCCGGGCAGGTTGTGGTCCACCCCGTACTTGGCCCGGCCGGTGGCCTTGACCGGCCCGTCGAGTCGGCTGGGCATCAGCGGTTCCCCTCGGTCAGTTCGAGCAGCGCGCGGATCACGGTCCGCTTCAGCAGGGCCGGTTTGAAGCCGTTCGCGCCCCGCGTCCGGGCGCCCTCGCCCGCCGCTCCGGCGGCGTGCTCGAAGGACTCCTCGGTGGCGGGTGCGCCGCGCAGCGCCTCTTCGACGGTGTGCAGCCGCCACGGCACGGTGGCCACGCCGCCGACGGCGACCCGGGCGTCGGCGATCCGGCCGTCCCGCACGTCCAGGGCGACGGCCGCCGAGCACAGCGCGAACTCGTAGGACTGCCGGTCGCGCACCTTGACGTAGGTGGAGTTCGCGGCCCAGTCCAGGCGCGGGACCACCACCTCGGTGATCAGCTCGCCCGGCCGCAGGTCGTTCTCGGCGTCGGGGGTGTCGCCGGGCAGCCGGTAGAACTCGGCGAGCGGCACGGTGCGCGCGCCCTCGGAGCTCAGCAGCCGCACCTCGGCGTCGAGCGCGGTGAACGCGACCGCCACGTCGCTGGCGTGGGTGGCCAGGCAGGAGTCGCTGGTGCCGAGCACGGCGTGCATCCGGTTCGCCCCGTCCAGCGCGGGGCAGCCGCTGCCGGGTTCGCGCTTGTTGCAGGGCATCGCGACGTCGCGGAAGTAGGTGCAGCGGGTCCGCTGCAGCAGATTCCCGCCGATGCTGGCCATGTTCCGCAGCTGCTGGGAGGCGCTGAGCAGCAGCGCCCGCGAGATCATCGGGTAGACGCCCGGGTGCGCCGCGACGTCGCTCATCCGCTCCAGCGCGCCGATCCGCAGCCCGTCGGCGGCGTCGAGGCCGCGCAGCGGCAGCTCGTTGATGTCCAGCACCCGCTGCGGGGTCAGCACGTCCAGCTTCATCAGGTCGACCAGCGTCGTGCCGCCCGCCAGGAAGGTGGCAGGTTCCGCGGTGGCCGCTTCGACGGAGGCGGGGGTGGTGAGCTCAAACTGTCGCATCGGTGCCCTTAGCTTGGTCGATCGCGGCGATGATGTTCGGGTAGGCCGAGCAGCGGCACAGGTTGCCGGACATGAACTCGCGGACGTCGGTGACGTCCTGGTCGATGGCCGCCTGGGCCGACATGATCTGCCCGGAGGTGCAGAACCCGCACTGCATGGCGTCCTGGTCGACGAACGCCTGCTGCAGCGGGGTCAGCTCCTCGCCTTCGGCCAGACCCTCCACAGTGGTCACCGGTGCTCGCACCGCGGCCGCGAGGGTGAGGCAGGAGAGCACGGGGCGGCCGTCGACGTGCACGGTGCACGCACCGCACTGGCCGCGGTCGCAACCTTTCTTGGGGCCGGTGATGTCGAGCCGTTCGCGCAGCGCGTCCAGCAGCGTCACGCCGGGTTCGGCGTCGAGCTGCTCCTGGCTGCCGTTGACTTCGAGTGAGATGTGCAAAGGAACTCTTTCTCCGCTGGAACCGCGCCCCGGAGCCGGGCGGCATGATGTGGTGGGGTGGTGGCCACGTCGCGCACGACGCCGCGCCGGGAACCGGATAAAAATCCGCTGTCCTCATCGAGGCTAGCGGATTAGTATCCGGTCGGCAAACATGCCTAGGCGCGGTCTTTTCACGCAGGTCAGGAGGCTCTCGGGGGCGGAGCGGAAGGGGAGGGAACGATGAGCACGGGAGCGGTGAACCACCGGCGCGCCGACACGCGGCGCAACCACGAGCTGATCCTCGCGGCCGCCGCCGAATCGCTGACGAGCTGCGGCGAGGTGTCGTTCAACGCGATCGCCAAGCATGCCGGAGTCGGTGTCGGCACCGTCTACCGCCACTTCCCGGCACCGGAGGACCTCATCCTCGCCGTCTACCAGCGGGAGGTGCGGCACCTGGTCGAGGTGGTGCCCAGCCTGCTGGAGAACCACCCGCCGGAGCAGGCGTTCCGGGTGTGGACCACCGACCACCTGGCGCACTACATGATGACCAAGCGCGGCCTCGCGAACGCGCTCAGCGCCGCCACCGCCGCCCGCGGCGAGCTGCCCAAGACCGCGCACGAAGCACTGGTCGGCTCGGTGGCCACGCTGCTCGCCGCCAACGTCGAAGCCGGGACCGTCCGCGCAGGCCTTGACCCCGAGGTGGTGCTGCGCGGCCTCGGCGGCCTCCTCTTCCTCGACCAGCGCGGCCCCTGGCGTGCCCAGACCGAAGCCCTCATCGACCTGCTGTGGCGCGGAATGTCCCGCTGCTGCGGGCGCTGATCCAGGACTCGCGCCGAGCTTCGGGAGGGTCGGAACCGGTCGCGCGGGCGCTCCGCGCGGCGCTCCGGCACGGCCGGAGGTTTGGTGCGGCGGCCGAGAGGGCATGCGGATGGCGCGCAACCGGCATCGACCGCACCGGAGGAGCCCATGCCCGCCGTCACCGTCGGGACCGAGAACGGCAGCCCGATCGAGCTGCACTACGAGGACCACGGCTCCGGCCCGCCCGTCGTGCTGATCCACGGCTGGCCGCTCAGCGGACGTTCCTGGGAGCCGCAGGTCCCGGTGCTCATCGACGCGGGGTACCGCGTGATCACCTACGACCGCCGCGGTTTCGGCCGGTCCTCCCAGCCGTGGGGCGGGTACGACTACGACACCCTGGCGGCCGACCTGCACGCCTTGCTGGACCACCTCGACGTGCGCGGGGCGACGCTCGTCGGGTTCTCCATGGGCGGGGGAGAGGTGGTCCGCTACCTCGGCACCCGCGGTTCCGGCCGGGTCGACAAGGCCGTGCTCGCGGCCGCGGTGCGGCCGTACCTGCACCGGACCGCCGAGAACCCGGACGGTGGCCTGGACGACGCGACGATCGCCCGGTTCGAGGACGGGGTCCGCACCGACCGGATCGCCTTCCTGGAGGGCTTCACCACCGACTTCTTCTCCGCGAACGGGCGGCTGCTGGTCAGCGAGCAGCAGCGCGCCCACGCGCAGACGATCGCGTCCTTCGCGTCCCCGAAGGGCACCCTGGACTGCATCGCCGCGTTCGGCCGCACCGACTTCCGCGGCGACCTCGCCGAGATCACCGTGCCGACCCTCGTGATCCACGGCGACTCGGACGCCATCGTGCCGTTCGAGGTCAGCGGGCGGCGTTCCGCCGAGGCGCTCGCGAACAGCGAACTCGTGGTGGTCGAGAACGGTCCGCACGCCATCAACGCCTCCCACCCCGAGCGGTTCAACGAAGCGCTGCTGGGCTTCCTCCGCGGCTGAGGTCGGCAGCGGAACCGGCGCGGGGGGCGGGGGGGGGGGCGCGCGGGGCGGGGCGGGGCCGCCGCCCCGCGGGGGGCCCCCCCGGCGGGGGCGGGGGGCGCCCCCCCGCGCCCCCCG
>NZ_JAIUKC010000004.1:0-47879 GCF_020177435.1 Saccharopolyspora sp. 7B
ACCCGGGCTACCGCCCGAAGCTCGACCGGGACGGCGACGGCATCGGCTGCGAGAACTGACCCATCGGTGCGGGGCGCCCCCCCCCCGGGGGGGGGGGGCCCGCCCCCGGGGCGGCAGGCATTCCCGTCAGCTCCGTGTCGCGAACCAGAGCTTGGCGAGGGCGACGACGACGAGGACCCCGATGACGCCCTGCACGACGAAGCTGATCACGTTGACCGCGAACAGCGGTCCGGTGGGCAGGTTGCAGAGTTCGGAGAGGACCAGGGCCGCGGGCCAGGAGGCGATCAGCAGCGCCTTCTGCCGCCGCGACCAGGAGCGGTTCACGGCCACGAGCACCGTGCCGCAGAGCCAGGCCGCGAACGAGAGCACGATGGCGGCGGCCGCGGTGGCGCCGTTGATCTCCCAGTCGGGGTCGGCGTCGAAGCCCGCGGACAGCGCCATGAGGCCGCCGATGAGGTAGGTGAGCGAGCAGGCGCCTGCCAGGGCGAGGCAGGCCAGCGCTGCGGCGAGCACGGAACCCTGCCGGGCGGATTGCGCGCGGCCGGGCTCGACACCCGCCTCCGCGGCGACCTGCTCGGGGGTGCCCATCCGCTCGATGGCGTCGTCGACGGTGGCCGCGTCCGCGTCCGGGCCGACGCTGGCGTCGAAGTGCTCGTGCACGCCGGCGATCACGTCGCGGCGGACGGAGGCGGGTGCGTCGCGCAACAGGTCGTTGAGCTCTTCCAGGTAGCTGTGCACGCGGGCGTGGGTCTTGGTCACGATCGTTGTTCTCCTGTCATGGCGGAATCGACGGCGTTGCGGAAGGTGGACCAGGTGCTGCGGAAGGTGGCCAGCGCCGTCCTGCCCTCCGCGGTGAGCGCGTAGTAGCGGCGCGGCGGGCCGGAGGTGGACTTCACCTGGCTGGTCTCCACGAGTCCCTGCCGCCGGAGGCGTGCGAGCAGCGGGTACAGCGTTCCCTCGCTCTGCAGCAGGATGTCGTGCTCGCCGAGCCTGCGCGCGATCTCCAGGCCGTACAGCGGTTCGACGTCGACCATCGCGAGGATGCAGTACTCCAGCACTCCGCGGCGCAAGTGGGTGAGCACGCCGCTCTCGTCTAGAACCATGCCACGCAAGGTACCGGCAAGATCGGCGGCGCGCAAAGCCACCCCCCGGTTCGGGCGCGGTGGTGCGGCGGTGTCCGATGGAGTCCACATCGGACACGTCGGTCCCGTGCGGACCCCCGGGCTCCCGCTACGCGGCGTGGGCGGCGAGGTAGGCGAGGTGGTGCGATGTGGCGAGCGCGGGCGGCTTGCTCGTCGCGCCGAGCCCGCTGCCCCGGCCCTCCGCCGCGTCGAGAATTTCCCGGTCGCCCCAGGAGAATTCGGGCCCCGCGTACCCGTCGGACTCGACGAGGTTCCGGCACACCGACCGGACGGTGCGCGCCCGCCCGCTCTCCGCCTCCACCGCGCCGTCCGCGACCGGTTCCCGCTCGCGCGAGTACAGCCAGTGGTCCGGGCAGGAGTACCGGAGGGCGACGTGCTTGCTGCGATACCCCTCGCCGATCACCGGGTGCGCGATGCCGTAGTCACCGAGCCGGAGGTCGGTGCGCCCGTCCTCGACCAGCCAGCGCCACAGCCGCTCCTCGACGCGCGGCTGCTCCCAGAGCGAGGTGCGGTCGAGCGACCGGGGGATGGAACCGCTCAGCACGCTGACCGATCGGAACGGCCCGCACCCGGTCGCGGCACCGACCGCGGCGGCGGCCCGATCGACGACCCGCGCGGGCAGCTCCGGCAGATAACCGAGATCGACGATGAGATCGAGGTCGGCGGGGACGACCCGCAGCCCGTCGTGCAGCCGCTCGACCACGTCCCGATCCGCCGCGGCCGTCCCGATCCGCAGCGCCCCGCCCGCCCCGAGCTCCTGGCAGAGGCGTCCGAGCACGGGGAGCTCGGCAGCGGTCGCGGTGCCGCGGACGACCGGGAGGAACGGAACCGGCACCTGCTCGTCGAAGAGGTCCACCGGATGCGCCAGCCGGTCGGCCAGTTCCCCGAGCGCGCCCACCGGGCCTGCCCCGAACCCGGGTGCGCCGGTCACTTCGGCGGCGTCGACCATGATCGTGCGGCCGAGCCCGCGCAGCCCCCGCGCCACCGCCTCCGCCCCGTCCAGCTGACCCGCCGGTGTCGATCCGTTCGGGATGAATTCGAGCAGCGGCTGCACGCGCTCGACGTGCGCCCGCTCGTCCACGGCGTGGAGCGCGGCGAACTCGCCCTGCTTCGCGCGGAGCACGACCAGCGCTTCGAACCCCCCGGAAGTGGACACCGGCCCTCCCGCCGCCGACCGCGAAGCCCCACAGCACCGCCAGCGTAGGCAGCTCGAGCACCGCGGAGCATCCGCCGCGAGCGTGACGTCCGGCGGTGCGGCGGAGCGGTGCGCTCAGCCCGGCATCACCGCGCACCCGGCGGCCGGGCACGCTCCGGGCTGGCAGGCGGTGCGGGTGCCGACCGCGCGGACACGGGAAAGGGCCGCGCACCCGAGGCGTCAGTTGAGCTTGCGGGTCCCCTCGGGGAGGCCGCCGCCGGCGTAGACATCCTCGGCCAGCTCGGCGAGTGCGGTGAGCGCCACGTTCTGGCTCCACGGCCCGTAGGACACCCGGGACACCCCGAGCCGCTGCGCGGTCTCCAGCGGCACCGAGCCGGGCACGCCGATGATGTTCACCTTCCGCTCGCCCAGTTCCGCGACGAGCCGGGAGATCTGGTCCTCGGTGAGCTTGCCGGGCGCGAAGAAGTTCGACGCGCCCGCGTCCAGGTAGGCCCGGCCCCGGGTGATCGCCTCGTCGAGCACCGCCTCCGGGTCCCGGTCGCCCGCCTTGAGGAACGCGTCGGTGCGCGCGTTGAGCACGAAGTCCACCCCGGCCGAGCGCGCGGCGGACACCGCGGCCTCCACGGCCCGCACCGCCTCGTCCAGCGGTTTCATCTGGTCTTCGAGGTTCGCGCCGACGGCGCCGACGTCGATGGCGCGGGCGATGGTGCCGCCCGGGTCGCCGTAGCCGGCCTCCAGGTCCGCGGTCACCGGCAGGTCCCCGGCGACGCGCACGATCAGTCCGACCTCGGCGATCATCTCGTCGCGCGGGATCCGCTCCCCGTCGGGGTAGCCGCGGGAGGCCGCGATGCCGTGGCTCGGGGTGGCCAGCGCCTTCGTGCCCGGGGTCTCGGCGACCACCTTCGCGGTGATCGCGTCCCACGCGTTGACGACGAGCAGCAGTTCGGGTGCCGCGTGCAGTTCTTGCAGCCGTGCGGCCTTCTCAACGGTCGATGTCATGTGAACTGCCTGCCTTCCGAACTCGTGTTGCGTAGCACTCGGGTGGCGGAACCTCAGCGGTTCCCCCGCTGCGGGATCGATGTCACCGGTGGCTCCGCCACAGGAGAAATCGCTGTCCTCGCGAGGGAACCGCTGAGGACCCGCGGGTGGTCCGGTTGATCGGGTGGTCGCTGCTCATCGGCTTCGCCGCTGACAGGAAACAGCCGAAGAACCCACCGAGCAGGTTCGACGACAGCAGTATGCCTTGCTCTGCGGTGCGCAGCCGCCGGCGCCGCGACCTGTGCGGATCAGCGGACCAGGTCGAAGATCGTGAGGGCGGCGCCCGCGACGAACGCGACGGGCACCCCGATGGCGAGCAGCCGGTGGCGCTTCGTGCGCTCCTCCCGCAGCTGCTGCTCGGTCTTCGCGGCGATGATGAAGTGCCCCTTCTCCTGCGGCTTCCCGAGGACCAGCGGGCCGATGGCGTCGTGCACCTCGCCGAGCGCGTAGAGCCGGGTGCCCGGGCGGATCAGCCATTCCTTGTAGCGCATGCCGATCGTGGAGCTCCGATTCCCGAAGCTGAACCCGCCCAGCTGGAACCCGAATCCGCCACCGCCTCCGTTGTGCGGTTCGAACCGCTCGACCGACTGCTCGACGCCCTCGGGCTTCGTCCCCGCCGGGGCGATCCCGATGGTCCGGCCCTGCTCGTCGATCAGCGCGTAGCCCTCCTCCGAGGTGTGCTCGGAGACCGTTTCGGTCTTGCGGACCCGCCTGGTCCGGCCGTCGCGCTGCTCGACCTGCTCGTAGATCCGTTCCACCTGGTAGCGGTACCAGACGCAGGGCGCTTCGCTGAGCGCGGCGGTGAGCAGGCCTTCGGGGCGGGGGTGGGCGGCGCCGACGACCTCGGCGGTCCTGCGGAACCCGCCCCGCGCGCCGAGCTCGTCGGAGATGCGGCGCAGCTCCTCCAGCTCGTCGATCGTGGAGGTCTCGGTGCCGATCATCGCGTGGAGCTCGCTGCGGGTGCGGCGCATCCAGAAGAACCCGGCGACCGCCAGGGCCACCACGACCAATCCCACCAGCCACATGTCCCGTTCCCGTCCTTCGCTCCCACCCTGCGGTCGGAGATCGTATTCGCCGCACCGCACCGGCGGGTGCGGATCGGAAGTTCTGCTGCGAGATCGGATTCTCGACGATCCCTTTCGGCGGTCCGGCACCGGTGCGGCGCCCGGTTCACCCGCTCACCACACGTGTTCGGCTGTGCACAGCCGGCGAAGCGCCGATGGGGCGGTGCTGGGACGTCAGGCGCCGGGTCCGGGACGTCGTCGAGGCGCGACCAGTCTCGCCCGGCGTCGCCGCTGCGCGGGGCTCCTGGTGGCGCGGGCCGCAACGACCCTGGTGTTCGTGCGGCGCCTGCTCCAAGATGGGCGTGTCCCGGGAGGTGGGGCGCCGTGCGCCCCCGGCGGTCCGATGTGGACTGTCGCGTCGCGGTGTTCGACGCCCCAGTGAGTGCTCCTTCCCCGCCGTCGAGCAAGGGAGATCACGATGCCGAGACCGGTCACGCTGTTCACCGGCCAGTGGGCCGACCTGCCGTTCGAGGAGGTGTGCCGGCTGGCCGCCGGATGGGGCTACGACGGGCTGGAGATCGCCTGTTCCGGGGACCACTTCGAGGTGGACCGGGCGTTGGCCGAGGACGACTACGTGCAGGGGAGGCTGGACCTGCTTGCCGCGCACGGGTTGGAGGTGTGGACGCTGTCGAACCACCTGGTGGGCCAGGCGGTGTGCGACCACCCGATCGACGAGCGGCACCGCGGCATCCTGCCGTCCCGGATCTGGGGCGACGGTGCACCGGAGGGCGTGCGGACCCGTGCGGCGGAGGAGTTGAAGGACACCGCGCGGGCGGCGGCGAAGCTCGGCGTGTCCACCGTGGTCGGGTTCACCGGCTCCTCCATCTGGCACACCGTGGCGATGTTCCCGCCGGTCCCGGCGGAGATGGTGGAGCGCGGCTACGCCGACTTCGCCGAGCGGTGGAACCCGATCCTGGACGTGTTCGACGAGGAGGGGGTGCGGTTCGCGCACGAGGTCCACCCGAGCGAGATCGCCTACGACTACTGGACGACGCGGCGCGCGCTGGAGGCGATCGGGCACCGCCCCGCGTTCGGGCTGAACTTCGACCCGAGTCACTTCCTGTGGCAGGACCTGGACCCGGTGACGTTCCTGTGGGACTTCCAGGACCGGATCTACCACGTGGACTGCAAGGAGTCGGTGAAGCAGTTCAACGGCCGCAACGGCCGGCTCGGCTCGCACCTGCCGTGGGCGGATCCGCGGCGCGGCTGGGACTTCGTCTCCACCGGGCACGGGGACGTGCCGTGGGAGCCGATCTTCCGGGGGCTCAACGCGATCGGCTACTCCGGGCCGATCTCGGTGGAGTGGGAGGACGCGGGCATGGACCGGATGCTGGGGGCCCCGGACGCGCTCGCGTTCGTCCGGAAGCTGGCGGCGATCGAGCCGCCCGCGGTCGCCTTCGACGCGGCGTTCAGCACCGAGGCGTAGGCGCGTCCGCGGAACTCCGGCGTCGCCGTCACCTCGCCGGCGGCGCCGTTCTCCGCTCCTGGGGCCCCGCGGAACTCGCGTCCGTTTTGCGCGGAATGGCGCGTTCGGCCCAGTCGGCGAGGGATCCTTCGGCGCTGCGGCGGCTCGGCGCGATGGCGGGTGGCCCGCTGGTCGGCGATCGGCGGTCCGGACCGGTGTTCCCGCAGCGCCCTTGCTGTTCCACTGTGGACTCGGCGAGGAGTTCCGGGAGAGATGGCGCGTTCTTCCCCCCGCATTCCGGATTCCCCGGGCAGCGCCCGAACGGACGCGGTCGGATGCGCCCGTCCGGGCAGCGAACATCCGGGGGACATCGCCGATTTCTCCTTGACCGCAGGAGAAAACGTTCGCCTACTCTGTGACGAACTTCGTACGCTCCGCGCAAGAAGTGGGGTAGTCGGTGCAACCGGAGAACGCACACCAAGCTCGCCTGCTGACCTCGTTGCGGTTCGGCGGCGCCCAAGCGGCGGCGGAACTGGCCGCGCAGGTGTCGCTGTCCCGCTCCAAGATCGGTCAGGAGCTGGCCCGGTTGCAGGAACTCGGATTCGTGGAACGCGCAGGCAAGGCCGCCTCGCGGGGCGGGCGGCGCTCCGGCCTGGTGCAGCTGTCCCGGCGGCTGCGCTTCGTCGGCATCGACATCGGCGCCACCTCGCTCGACGTCGGGGTCACCGACGGACTGCTGGACCTGGTCGCGCACACCAGCGAAGGCATCGAGATCAAGGACGGCCCGGACGCCGTGCTCGGCCGCGCCGTCGACGTGGTCGAGGAGATGCGCGCCGCCGGGCACCTGCCTGGCCTGCACGGCGTGGGCGTCGGGGTGCCCGGCCCGGTGAGCTTCCGGGACGGGTTCACCGTCTCCCCGCCGATCATGCCCGGGTGGGACCGCTACCCGGTGCGGGAGTACTTCGCGCAGCGGCTGGGCGTGCCGGCGCTGGTGGACAACGACGTGAACCTGATGGCGCTCGGCGAGATGTACCGCGGGCTGGGCCGTTCGGTGCCGGACTTCCTGTTCGTCAAGATCGGCACCGGGATCGGCTGCGGCATCATCACCGGGAACCGGGTGCTGCGCGGCAGCAACGGCAGCGCCGGGGACATCGGGCACATCGCGGTGCACGACACCGGGCCGGTGTGCGGCTGCGGGCGGACCGGGTGCCTGGAGGCGTGGTTCAGCGGCGCCTCCCTGTCCCGCGACGCCACCGCGCTGGCGCGCAGCGGCGAATCACCGGAGCTGCGGGAACTGCTCGCCGGTCGCGACGTGCTCACCGCGCACGATGTGGGAACCGCGATGCGCCACGGCGATCCGCTGGCGCTCGGCCTGGTGCGCGAGGGCGCGCGGCGGCTGGGCACGGTGCTGGCCGGGCTGGTGAACTTCGCGAACCCCGCGATGATCGTGGTCGGCGGGGGAGTGGCCGGGCTCGGCCACCCGCTGCTGGCGGAAGTGCGCAGCGAGCTCTACCGGCGATCCACGCCGCTGGCCACCAGCAGCCTGCCGATCGCGCTCTCCGAACTGGGCGGGACCGCCGGAGTCGTCGGCGCCGCCGGACTGATCAGCGACCACGTGCTCGGCGGCGCAGCCGCGCCGTGACCGGGGGACCCCGGCACACCGATCGGCGAGGAGCCGCCCGAGCTCCCGCAGCACCACCCTGGACGCGCTCCGCACGACAGGAGGACGGGATGAACGCACTCGGTGTCGCCCTGGTGGGCCACGCCTTCATGGGAGTGGTCCACTCGCAGGCGTGGCGGACCGTGGGACGGGTCTTCGACCTCCCGGTCCGGCCGGAGATGGTGGTGCTGTGCGGACGCCGCAAGGACGCCGTGCACCATGCCGCCGCCCGGCTCGGCTGGCGGGAGGACAGCGACGACTGGAAGTCCGCGCTGCTGCGCGACGACGTGCACGTCGTCGACATCTGCACCCCCGGCGACAGCCACGCCGAGATCGCGATGAGCGCCCTGGAAGCCGGCAAGCACGTGCTGTGCGAGAAGCCGCTGGCGAACTCGGTCGCCGAAGCGGTCGCGATGGCCGACGCCGCGGAACGCGCGCGGCAGCGGGGGATCCGGTCGATGGTCGGGTTCAACTACCGCCGGGTTCCCGCGCTGTCGCTGGCGAGGACGCTGGTCGCGCAGGGCAGGCTGGGTCGGATCAGGCACGTGCGCGCCCAGTACCTGCAGGACTGGCTGCTCGACCCGCAGGCCCCGCTGACCTGGCGGTTGCAGGCCGAACGCGCCGGATCCGGGGCGCTCGGCGATCTGGGCGCGCACCTGGTCGACCTCGCCCAGTTCCTGCTGGACGACGAGATCACCAGCGTCTGCGGCCTGGTCGACACCTTCGTGGCCGAACGGCCGCTGGGCGCGGGCACCGACCGCACCGGTCCGGTGACGGTGGACGACGCGACGATGTTCACCGCCCGCTTCGGCGGCGGCGCGCTCGGCACTTTCGAGGCGACCCGCTACGCCGCGGGGCGCAAGAACGGGTTGCGCGTCGAGATCAACGGCAGCGCGGGCAGCCTCGCGTTCGACTTCGAGTCGATGAACGAGTTGTCCTTCTACGACGCGACCGAGGACGCGGCCACCGCGGGGTTCCGCCGCATCCTGGCCACCGAGGCCGACCACCCGTACCTGCGCGCCTGGTACCCGCCGGGGCACGTGCTCGGCTACGAGCACACGTTCACCCACCAGCTGCGGGACTTCGTGACCGCCATCGGCGAGCGCACCAGCCCCAGCCCGGACTTCGCCGCCGGGCTGCGGGTGCAGCGGGTGCTCGACGCGGTGCAGCGCAGCGCCGCCGACCACAGCAGGTGGACACCGGTCGGAGGCGGCAGATGACCCGACCGCGGACGGACGACGTGCTGGTGATGTCCGGCATCGTCAAGGTGTTCCCGGGCGTGCGCGCCCTGGACGGGGTGGACCTGCGGGTGCACCCTGCTCGACGAGGACGTGCCGGGCACGCTGCGCCAGGTGGCCGAGCTCGGCTACCGCAGCGTCGAGACGGCGGGCACGCACGGCCGCACCGCCGCCGAGTTCCGCACCGTCCTCGACGACCTCGGGCTGCGCGCCACCTCCGGGCACGCCGACCTCGACGGCGGGGTGGACGCGCTGATCGAGGACGCCCGCGCGCTGGGAAACCGGCAGGTCGTCGTCCCGCACGCCGTGTTCGACACGGCCGACGGCTGGCGCGCGTTCGCCGACGAGCTCAACGAAGCGGGCCGGAAGTGCCGCGCCGCCGGGTTGCGGTTCGGCTACCACAACCACGACCACGAATTCGCGCCGGTGGACGGCGTCCTCCCGTACGACGTCTTGCGGGAGCGCACCGATCGCAGGTTCGTCCACTTCGAACTCGACCTGTACTGGGCGGTGCACGCGGGCCAGGACGTGCTCGCGCTGATCGACGCCGAACGCGACCGCATCCGCCAGCTGCACGTCAAGGACCGCGCCCCCGACGGCGAGATGGCCGACCCGGGCACCGGCACGCTGGACTTCCCGGCGATCTTCGCGCACGCCCGGTCCGCCTGCGAGTACATCGTCGAGCACGACCAGCCGACCGATCCGCTGCGCACCGCGGGCGTCGGCTTCGACTACCTCCGCGCCGTCCGCTGGTGACGCGGGCCGCCGGTGCCGCAGCCCGGCACCGGCGCCCGACCCGCCGTGGTGCGACGCACGCCGTCACACTTCCCGCGGCCACCACGTCCCCCTCTTGGAACGAGGAGGGACCGGATGGAGTCGAAGAACGTCATCGTGTGCACGTCGGTGTCGCACGGCGGCACCCGCCGGATCGCCGAGGCCATGGCCGGGGTGCTGGACGCCGAGGTCGTCCCGCCGCAGCGGGCCGATCCGGACTTGCTCGCCCGCGCCGACCTGGTCGGCTTCGGCTCCGGTGTCTTCCACGGGCGGATGCACACGGACCTGCTCGGTCTCGCGCGGGCGCTGCCGCGCGGGCGGGGGAGCGCTTTCGCGTTCGCCACCAGCGGGTTCCCCGAGTTCCCGCTGCTGCCGTTCACCCGGCCGCTGGCCCGGTCGCTCGCCGGCGCGGGGTTCGCGGTGCGCGGCACCTTCACCTGCCGGGCGTGGGATACCTGGGGGCCGTTCGGGCTCGTCGGCGGCCTGCACCGGCGGCGGCCGGACGAGCGGGACCTGGCCGCGGCCCGGGAGTTCGCCGGGCGGATGCGGCGGGCGGTGGGCTGACGAGGCGGGGAACCGGCTCGGTCACCGCGGCCGGGCCGGGTGCACCGCGTCGGCGAGGAGTTCGTAGGAGCGCCGCCGCCGCGCGTGGTCGTGCACCGGCGTGGTGATCATCAGCTCGGTGCTGCCGGTCCGCGCCGCGATGGCGAGCAGTTCCCGCCGGACTGTTCCTGGAGATCCGGCGACGAGGCCGGGGGAGCAGGACTCGACCTCCGCCCGGTCCAGCCCGGCCAGCTCCGCGGCGGCCCGCTCCGGGCTCGGTAGTAGGATGCGCCGACCGCGCCGGCGGCTGAGCGTCTTCCAGCGCGTCGACCCGGCGAGCCGCTCGGCCTCGGCGTCGCTCTCCGCGCAGATCACCGCCACGCTGACCAGCGTCACGGGCTCCGCCAGCTGCGCCGACGGCCGGAACGACTCCCGGTAGACCCGCGCGGCTTCCGGCACGCCCTCCGGATCGAGGTGGTGGGCGTGCGCGCACGGCAACCCGTGCTCGGCGGCCAACCGCGCCCCGGTGCCGGACGACCCCAGCAGCCAGATCTCCGGGCGGTTCCCGCGCGCGGGTACCGCCCGCGACTCCGGTTCGAAGCAGGCCAGCAGTTCGCCGAGCGCGGTGGCGTGGGCCGGTGCCGTCGTCGCCTCCGGGGGCCGCCGCAGCGCCGCGGCCATCGCGGGCGTGCCGCCGGGCGCCCGGCCGATCCCCAGGTCGATTCGGCCCGGGTGCAGGGCGGCGAGCATGCCCCACCGCTCGGCCACCAGCAGCGGCGGATGGTTCGGCAGCAGCACTCCGCCCGCGCCGACGCGCAGCCCGCTCGTGGCGGACGCGATGGCTCCCGCCAGCACCGCGGGCTCCGCGCACGCCACGCCGCGCATCCCGTGGTGCTCGGGAACCCAGTAGCGGTGGAACCCGGTCCGATCGGCGAGGCGGGCCAGGTCCAGCGTCCGGTGCAGCGCCTCCGCCGCCGAAGAACCCTCGACGATCGGCGAGGTGTCCAGCACCGACAACGTCAGATCGCACGCCACCCGCGGGATTCTCCCCGGTGGCCCGGGGAGCCCGCCCCGCGGATCAGCGCGGCACCTGCGTCATCAGGTCACCGACCTGCTGCTGCGCCGGGATGAACAGGTCCGGGTTCATCGCGCCCAGCACGAACGCGATCCCGGCCAGCACGCCCAGGACCAGTCCGATGATGGCCATGATGAGCCCCGCGGTGGCCACGCCCTTGCCGGTGCGCTCGCGCTGCATGCCGTCCTTGCGCCCGAGGATGCCGAGCACGATGCCGACGATCCCGAACACGATCGCCAGCGGCGCCAGCACTCCGGTCAGCCCGCAGAGCAGGGCCAGCAACCCGAGCACGAGGCCGAACACGGCCATCGGACTGGTCTTGGCCCTGGGCATCTCGGTGGGGGCGCCCGTCGTCCACGAAGTTCCCTGCTCGGGCTGCTGCCCGGTGTCGGTCTGCCGCGGGTCGACCTGGCTCGCCCCGGGGTGCTGCGCCTCGGCCTCCGAGGTGCCGGTCTGCCGCACCTGCCGCGGGTCGGTCTGCCGTTCCACGTCGTGCGAGTCGTACGAGTGCGCCATGGCGGTTCCTCTTTCCCCCGCGCGGATCTCCGGTGGAGGACCAGGCTCGCCGACACCGTCGCGGGCTGCGGACGCCGCTCGTGCCTCCTCGCGGTGCGGGCCGGAGCCCGTCCGCCTCCCCGGCGAGCACCTCGGGCGGTCTTCCCCCCGAGGCCTGGCCTCACCGTGCGGGTGCCCCGCCCACCAGGGCGGGCAAACCCCGCCCCCTCGGCCGTCCGGCGACCCGGCGCCGCGAGCACCGCCCGCTCCGGTTCCTCCCGCGGATCAGCGCCCGGGTGGATCACCGGGGCAGAACGTTCTCGGCGGGCGAAGGGGAAATGCCCGTGCCCGATCGTGCCGATTCGCGGGAGGACCGCATGCCGGGCGGTCGGAACGGGACGATCGCGCATTGCGCTGATCGGCTCAGCGCCACCGCGACTTTCGCCGGAATCGTCGGCACACGAACTGGTGCGCACCCGTTCGACCTGCGGTTCGAGCAGCGCGGATGCTCGTTCGAAGGCGTCGGTCACGGTTCTGCGTTCCGCGGGGGAATCGTCGTAGACCCTTCGTAGGGTTCGCGCATGACAGCAGTCCAGACGTATTCCTACGTGCGGCCGTCGGCCGTGCGCGGATCCGGTTCCGGCCGGGCGCTCGCGCTGGAGACCTCCGGCGGTTCCACGCCGAGCGGGGACGTCGCCAACCCGGTGTTCTTCCGCGGTTTCCTGACGGCGCCGCTCGCCGCCGCGGCAGGCGTGCTGGCGGTCGCGGAGGTGGCGCAGGCCCGCTACGTCCGGCAGGACGCCGCGCGGTCCCGGGACCCGGTGGTGACCGCGAACGGGGACCGGTTGCGGGTGGAGTCCTTCTCCGGCTGCGGCGGCGTGTACGCGCGCCTCGACGTGCTGGCTCCGGGGCTCGACGGCGACGAGATCGGGCACGGCACCACGAACGTCGACGTCAACCCGCCGTTGCAGCGGGCGCTCGCCACGCTCGGCGGTCTGGACCCGCTGCACCTGGCGATCGGCCCGGACGAGCTGGCGGTGCGCACCTTCGACGGCCGGTTCGTGGAGAAGCGGGTCCCGCTGCCCGAGCGCTGGTTGCGCGGTTTCGCCGAAGCCCAGGTGCTCGGCGCGGGTTTCGAGCTGCGTGCCGAGGTGCCCGCGGCGGAAGCGGCGGCCCTGCTGCGGATGCTGCCCCGGCCGAACCCGTCCGCCGGCGTCCGCGGCACGCGGTGGGTGCTGCCGGTGGGCGGCGCGCTGCGGCCCGTCACCCGGCCGGCGCCGGGCGCGATCCCGCTGCCCGGTCCGGAGCGGTTGCACGCGGTGCGGCACGTGCTGCCGCACGCCGTCGCGTTGCGCGCGTACTCCCCGGCGGCCGAGGAGAGCACCGCGGTGGCCTGGGAGGTGGAGCTGCCGCACCTGCGGCTCACCCTGATGCTCTCGCCGGAACCCGGGCGCGGGTTCTCCGGCGAAGGCGGCGTGCTCGACGATCTCGCGACGGGCAGCGCCGAGGCCGACGCCGACCTGATCTCCGCGCTGCTGGCGTGGGAGCCGACGATCGACGTGCCCGAACTGGCCCGGCAGGCGGACCTGCCGCCGGAACGGGTGCGCGCCGCGCTGACCGTGCTCGGCACCTCCGGGCAGGTCGGCTACGACCTCGCCGAGCAGGCGTACTTCCACCGCTGCCTGCCGTTCTCGGCGGGTGCCGTCGAGACCCGCAACCCCCGGCTGCGGCGGGCGCGGGCGCTGATCGCCGAGGGCTTGGTCCGGCGCGACCGCGAGATCTTCCAGGTGGGCACGCCCGCCCGGGCCCAGCTGGTCCGAGCGGACGGCGCGGGGGCGCTGAGCTGCACCTGCCCGTGGTGGGCGAGGTACCGCGGCGGACGGGGGCCGTGCGCGCACGTGCTCGCCACCCGCATGTTCCAGGAGGTCGCGAAGTGACGTTGCTCGAACTGGTGGAGGCGGCCGACTGCGACGGGGTGATCGAGGCCCTGCCCGGGCTGCCGCCCGAGGAGCGCGACGCCGAATGCGGCGAACGGCTGTTCGCGGCGCGACGCGCGCGGTCGGACGAGTGGACGTTCGCGCAGGAGTGGGCCTGGCTCGCGGCGACGCTGGGCTGCGCGATCAGCCCGGCGGAGGCCGCGGAGCAGCTCATCAGGTTCCGCGGCACCGCAACCGACCGGAGCGGGCAGCTCAGCGGTGCCGTCGACGTGCACCCGGTCGCCTGGCGGATCGAACTGGTGGCACGGATCCGGGACGCCGTGCCCGACGAGGGGTACTCGTGCTGTTTCCGGCTCGTCGAGCACATCGCCCGCGGAACCGGGGCGCCGATGCCGGACCGCGACGTGTTCCTCCGCGCGTGGCTGTTCAACCACTTCGGGCACTACCGGCACGTCGGCAGCTCCCGCTTCGACCCGGCGGACGTCGAGCGGCTGCGCGCGGACCCGCTCACCCCGGTGTTCCTGCCCCTGGCCCTGGAACGGCCCGGAGTGCCGGTGCGGTCCTGGCTGCTGCCGTTCGTCCAGCTCGCCGAGGACGGACTGCTGGAGCGGCGGGCGCTGCTGCGGCGGGTCGTGGCGGAGGTGCGGCAGGACGGCGAGGTTCCCTTCGGCCACGCGCAGGAGTGGGAGCTGCTCGCCCCCACCCGGGAGGAGCGGGCCGAACTGGCCGACGACCTCGCCGCGATCGTCGAGGCCCAGCTGACCCGCCTGCACCAGGACGGCACCCGGAAGACCACCGAGCCGACGCGGGACTACCTGCGCGTGCTGCTCGCCGATCCCGCGGACAACGTCCGGTACGTCCGGGACCACCTCGCGTTGCTGGACAAGTCGTTGCCGGTGGCCGCGCTCGCCCAGGAACAGCTGGTCGAGGTCGACCGGGTGGAACCGCTGGAACCGGAGCTCGTCTCCGACGCGTCCGCGCGGATCCTGCTGCGGGAGGAGAAGAAGCTGGTCCGCACCCAGCTGTCCTGGCTCGACCGGCTGGCGAAGGGCGATCCCGCCCGCGCGCACCGCGTGGTGCTCGACGCCGCGCTCGCCTTCGACAACCGGGACGTGGTGCTGCAGGAGCGCGCGCTCCACGTGATCGCCCGGCACCTGCGGTCCGCGGGGGACGACGTGCTGCCCCGGCTGCGCACCTCGGCCGCGCGGCTGCACGCGAGCCTCGCACCGCGTGCCGCGGAAGTCCTCGGCAGCGAGGAAGCGGGCGGCACCTGCGTCGAGGCGCTTCCGCCCGCCCCGCGACCGGAACCGGTACCGGGACCGATCGAGACGGTGGTCGAAGTCGCGCAGGAGGTGGCGGTGGCCATCGCCGACGACTGGGAACCGATCGGTTTCGAGCGCGCCCTCGACGGCGTGGTCCGCCACGCCGCCCTCGACCGGGCCGGACTCACCGAGGCGCTGCGCCCGGTCGCCCGCAAGGAACCGCGTGGGCTCTTCGGGCAGGGGCCGTACCTGTTCGACGTCGTGCGGACGCTGCGCGGTGACGAGCCGCGGGAGTTCGCCCTCACCGGTGCGATCTGGAACCGATACCGGAGGGACGAGGCCGTGCTGTCCCCGCCGGAGTCCATGTTGGACGCGCGGATGCTGGAGGTGCTGCGCATCGTCGAGTCCGGCTCGCAGCCGTTCCTGCTCGCCACGCCCACGTGGTCCACGGGCGCCCTCGACGCGGACGTGCTGGTGGAGCGGATCGCGGCGTTCGAGGAGCTCGGGGTGGTGGCGGCCGAGCACGACTTCGCCCAAGCGCTGCTGCGGGTCGACCCGGCCCCCGGCGAGCGGGTCGTGCGCACCGCCGAGGCGTTGCGCTCCGAACCGGGGCGGCGACTCGCGCGGTGGCTGCGCGGCGGCGGCCTGCCGCACCAGGACTCCACCCCCGCCGGCTGGGCGGAACCGGCCGCGCACCGCGACGCGTTGTGCCGCCCGGCGCACCCCGGCCCGGGGATCGAGCTGCCGCTGCCGCCCGCGGCCGCAGACCTGGTCGGCGACGCGCAGCGGGAGCGGGTGCGCTGCGGGCTGGACCCCTTCTGGCTCGCACAGCTGCCGCACCACCGCGACGAGGTCGTGGCCCGCGACATCAACACCGCGTTCGTGCGGGGGTGGGGCAACGAGCGGTTCCTGCCGCACCTCGCCGCCGCGGGCGGCCCGGCGGGCTTCGCCGTGCACCGCCTGCTGGCCGGCGAGATCGGCAGCTGCCGTCCTGCCCTGCGCGACCTCGTGCTCGACTCGTTCCTGGTGCTGGCCGCCCGCGGGCAGCTGGACACCGGACTGCTCGGCGAGCAGCTCGGGGCGATGTTGAGCGGAGGCAGGATGAAGGTGAGCGACGTGCACGCCACGCTCCAGGCCGCGGCCGACACCGGTGCCTACCGCACCACCTGGTGCGTGCTCGCCGCGGCGCTGCCCGGCCTGCTCGGCGGCGACATCCCCCGCGATTCGGCACGCCTGCTCGCGCTCGCCACCGAATGCGCCGCGCGCTGCGGCGCCACGGGCGAGATCCCGGCCGTCGCGGAGGTCGCCGCCCGCAAGGGGTCCACCCAGCTGGTGAAGAGCGCCCGCGCCCTGCGGGACGCGCTGGCCTAGCACCGCGTTCTTCGGCGGGCCGGCCTCCGGGACCCGCCGAAGAACGCGGCACCGCCTCCGGCGATGCCCGGTGCAGGATGTTCCTCGCCCAGCCCGGGTGCGCACCGCAAGGCAGCGGAGATCGCCGTTGATCACCCGCCGTGACGAGCGTGGCCTGCCGAGCGAACCCGGTGCACGACCGACGGCGGCCCGGCCCCGCGAGTCGTCCGGCGTGGGCCCAAGTCCGCGGCCCGGGACCCACTCGCCGACCCGGGCGTGGTCAGTCGAGGATGTGCGCGGCGAGCGCGTCGAGCATCCGGTGGTCCGCCTCCTGCGAGCGCATCTCGTCCGGGGTGCCGGGGTAGGTGTCGAACAGGACGTGCGTCGCGCCGAGCTCCGCGAGCCCGCCGAGGTCCCGGCGAACCTGGTCCAGCGTGCCCTGCCCGGCCAGGCGCGTGTCGTCGTCCAGCGCGGAATCGGTGAGCAGCAGGGGAAGCCGCGGCGCGAAGCCGGGCGCCGCGCGACCGGCGTCCTCGGCGGCGCGCAGCAGCGCGGGCACGCCCTCGTCGCGCAGCCACGCGACCCGCTGGTTGAACGGGTGCCACGCGTCGCCGAACCGCACCGCCCGGCGGATCGCCGCGTGCCCGTTGCCGCCCACCCACAACGGGGGACGGCGGGTCGGGAGCGGGCCGGTGGACACCTCGTCGAAGGACGCGAACTCACCGTGGAACGACAGCGTCTCCTCGGTCCACGCCCGCGTCAGGACCTCCAGGTACTCGTCGGTCATCCGGCCGCGGCGCTCGAAGGGCAGCCCCAGCGCCTCGAACTCCTGGCGCGCCCAGCCGATCCCGGCCCCGAACAGGAACCGCCCGCCGCTGAACCGGTCGATGTTGGCGGTGACGCGGGCGGTGTGCAGCGGGTGGCGGTACGGCACGATCGCGACCGTCGTGCCGAGCTCGATCCGCTCGGTCTGCCCGGCGAGCCAGGCGAGCGTGGTGAACGGGTCGTAGAACGGCGCCGGGTACGGTCCGGCCGCGTCCGGCGTGACCGCGACGTGGTCGGAGATCATCGCGAAGCCGAACCCGCGATCCTCCGCGTACCGGGTCCAGCCCAGCAGCGTCGACGGATCCGTGCCCGGCCCGAAGTTCAGCACGTTGACGCCGAATCGCACCCGTGGCTCCTCGTCCTCGTGGACCTCCTGCGTCCCCAAGGCTGTCTTCCCCGCGCGATTCCGTCCAGCAGCCGCCCGGCCGATGTGCGGTGGCCGGGTGGCTCGTGCGCCACCCGGACCCCCTCCGGGTCGGTCGCGGCGTCCCCAGGCCCTGAATCAGCTGGGTGAGACCCGAATCCGCTGCCCGCCCACCCGGCGTCGCGCTGGAAGATCCCGCACGGACGAGGAGGGGGCCGGGTCCGAGGAATTCCTCCCGGAGCGTGGTCACGCACCTGCTGTGGCGGGGCCGAACCACTTGGTCAGGGCCTCGCGGAGGGATCGGGCGTCCGGTCGGGCGTCGTTCGACGCCCAGGCCGTGTAGCCGTCCGGGCGGAGGAGCATCGCGGTGGTCGAGGTGTCGGCGCGACCGGTGACGACCTGCACCCGGTCCCGCCAGCCGGACAGCGCGTCGACGAGCGAGCCGGTCGTGTCCAGCAGGAGCGGCCGGGCATCCGCGGTCAGCTCCGCCAGCCGGACGGATCCGCCGGCGGTGTCGAGCCGCAGGTCCGGCGCCCACCGGCCGACCAGCGGGTGCTCGGCGTCAATGCCCATCTCGTAGCGGACGTCCGCGCCGGACATCAGGTCCGCGATGTGCTGCACGTTGCGCGGCTCGTGGAGGAGTTCGCCGAACAGCTCCCGCAGCGCGCCGATCTCGTCGCCGGGGGAGAGCAGCGCGGACTGGGCCAGGGTGTGCATGACGACCCGCCGGGCCACCGTTCGCCGTTCGGTCTCGTAGCTGTCCAGCAACCCGGGCGGGGCCCAGCCGTGCAGTTCGGCGGTGAGCTTCCAGCCGAGGTTCACGGCGTCCTGCAGCCCGAGGTTCAGCCCGGGGCCGCCGATCGCCGAGTGCACGTGGGCCGCGTCGCCGACCAGCAGCACCCGGCGGTCCCGGAACCGGTCGGCCAGCCGGGTGTTGCCGCTGGCCAACCGGCGCAGCTGGTGCGGGCCGTCGCCCTCGGGCGGGCCGAGCGGCAGGTCGGCACCGAGCACGCGGCTCGCGCTCGCGTGCAGCTCGTCCACCGTCATCGGCTGGTCGGTGGGGCCCGCCGACCATTCCATCGTGGACACCAGCGGTGCTCCCCCGGGGAACGGGGCGTAGGCGAGCACGCCGCGCTCGGTGCGGTGGTGGATGAACGGTGGTACGAAGCCGTGCCCGGGCACGTTCAGGCCGAGCGTCGTCGGGTCCACCAGCGACGGCGGGACGGTGACGTGTGCCAGGCGGGAGACCACGTCGTCCTTGGTGGCTCCGGGGAATCCGATGCCGGAGAGCTTGCGCGTCTGGCTGCGCCCACCGTCCGCGCCGACCAGGTAGCGGGCGCGCAACCGGTGCGGTCCGTCCGGTCCGACGACGTCGACGGCGACGAAATCGGTGTCCTGGGCCAGCCCGACGAGTTCGTGCCCGCGACGGATCTCCGCGCCGAGTTCGAGGGCGCGCTCCTCCAGCACCTGCTCGATCCGGCGTTGCGGCACGCCCAGCGCGTACATCGGGTTGTCGTCGAGAACCTCCAGTTCGAGCCGCATCGCGCCGAACGCGAAGGCGGGGATCGGTTGCGGCGGACCGGAATTCCCGTTGAGACGCTCGTACAGGCCCCGGCGGTCGAGCATCCGCACCACCTGGCCGACCAGTCCGTTGGCGCGGTGTTCCGCCGTCCGCCCCGGCAGGCGTTCGAGCACCAGCGGCCGGATCCCGGCCAAGCTCAACTCGCAGGCCAGCATCAACCCGTTCGGCCCGGCGCCTGCGATGACGACATCGGTGGTCACGGATTTCTCCTTGCTTCCGGAGGAGAACGACGCGTGGGACCGCGTCGTCCGGTGGTGGTCGGGACTACGGCACGGGCAATCCCGCGGCGAGCTGCCGCAGCGCGTCGCGCAGCACCGGTGCCATCGGAGTGGGCTCGGCGGCCCTCAGCCAGTGCTCGGTGGCGACCGCGATCGCAGCCCCCACCGCTCCGGCCACCAGCCGCGGATGCAGGTCGCGGGCCGGATCGGTGCCGGTGCGCTCGGCGACGGCGGCGGCGAGCTCGGCCTCAGCCGCGGCGTTGGCCTTCATGAACTCGCCCTGCAGCGCTGGTTCCGAGACCATCAAGCGCACGCCGTCGAGCCACTGCTGCTCCGGTTCGCGCTCGCCGGCGCCCTGCCCCAGCGCGAACCGGGCCAACGCGGCGTTGGTGATGGCCGTCCACAACGGCTCGGACGCGGGCCGCGCCCGCAGCTCCACCGCGATCTGGCGGGCCCGCTCCAGGTGCCGCGCGGCGATCGCCTCGCCCTTGCCGGCGAAGTAGTTGTTGAAGGTGCGCGGGGAGACACCGACCTCGGCGGCGATGTCCTCCACCCGCACGTTCTCCAGCCCGCGCTCCACCGCGAGCCGGATGGCCGCCCAGTTCAGCGCGAGCCGCGTCTCCTGCTTCTTGCGCTCGCGCAGTCCGATCCGCTCACCGTCCACGCCACCCACCCTACCGCCAACTTGCGCGTCACGCAAAAATGCGCAACCAGAAAAAATGACCTGCCCTGTCTTGTCCCGTTACGACGTGCCGGAACCGTGCTCGACGCGGTGCGGGAATCTTCGGAGACGCAGAGAGCGCACGACACGAGCCGAGGCCACCGCTGGGTTGCGGCGCATCCGCCACGAGGGTCAACGGCAGCTCACCCGAGACGGGATCCACCAACTCGGCACCCGGATCGGTGATCCACACGAACTGCTCCGCAACGCGGACAACGACGACAAGACCGACCTCTACGGCAACCTCGGCCTCCGCCTCACCTAACATCCCCACAACGACGAAGTCCGGGTCGAGATGACTCTCGACCCGGACTCGTTGGGGCATTGGTGCGTGTCCGAGGGGGACTTGTGCACTAACCACACGGCTCCTGCTTCCCGAGAAAGGTTGAAGCAGAAGGCGTCAATTCCAGATTGGGCACCGGTTGGGGCCCTGGTTACGGAACGCTGCGCGGTGTCGACTTCGAGTCCATCATCGACTTCGCCCGGCTCGGATGAGGATCTCGCCAGCGTGCCGCGATTCTCGGTAGCGCTGTGTGGAGAAGCGGCCCTGCGTGCGGGTCATCGCACCAGAGGGGTGACCGTGTTCGCCTGTGTCGGGAGCCTTACTCGGTTCTGGAGACCGTGTCCTGGTCGACCTGTTCGGTGAGATAGCTCTGCATCAGTTCGCGGGCGTCGAGCCGGAAGAGGTTGAGACGGCGGGTGTGGCGCAGCAGCAGCAGGCCGGACGCGTGTGCGAACGCTTCTGCAGTCAGGCGGGTGGCCACCTCTGTTCCGAACAGCTCTGCTGCGGCGCTGCGGGCCGGTTCGAGGGTGGCGAGCAGCGCCGCGTTGAGCTCGCGATTGGTCTCCTCGTCGGAGAGTCCGTGTGGTGCCATGCCACCGGAGAACAGGTAGAACCCCATGTCGAGGTCGCGGGGGTTCTCGTCGTAGAAGTCGAAGAAGGCCAACGCGGCGGCGACGTAGCGGGACGCTGCGGTGGCGACATGGGACGCTGCGGTTTCGGTCGCGCTCTGCAGCCGCCTGAGTGATTCGTTCAGCGCCGCTGCGTAAATGTGCTCCTTGCTCGGGAAGTAACCGTAGATCGCCCCCGGGGTGTAGCCGGCCTCTTTGGCGATCGCTCGCATGCTGGCTTCACGCAGCCCGTCACGAGCGAAAACGCGCAGCGCTCCCTCGAGTATCAGCGCTCGCTTGGTCTCGCTCACCGCATCGAGTCGCTCCGCGCGGGCACCCTCAGCCATGTCCTTCGCCCTTCCTTCGTGTTGACGGTGACGCTACACTCTGAACATCGTTCAATCGAATGAACAGCGTTTAGTCGCCGAGAGGGAGAGCCAACTCATGACTGCCGTCACCGCCATCGGTGCCAGCGAGCGAGTCGCTGACTACCACGACCGCTTCCAGACCTTCCTCGACCAGGAGGTCGCCCCGATCGAAAAGGAGCTGGCACAGCAGGGCGCTGGCACGGCCAGCCAGCCACAGTTCGACGAGCAGGGACGGATGCATCCGGCGGTGTGGGAGGCGCGGCGGCAAGTCCAGCGCCGCGCGGGTGCGCTCGGCCTCTACACGCCGCACAACTCGGTCTCTGCTGGTGGCAGGGGTTTCACCCGGGTTGAGATGCACCACGTCGAGGAGTTCGTCTACCACCGATCCGGTCTCGGGCTCGGCCTGGCCGCGCTGGCCTGGACCGAGGGGCCGAACCCGGCGATCGAACACTGCTCGCCGACCATGCGGGAGCAGTATCTGCAGCCGCTGATCGAGGGGGAGATCACGGCGGCGTTCTGCAACACCGAGCCCAGCGTCGGCTCCGATGTTCTGGCGATGTCGACCCACGCGACCCGCGACGGTGACGACTGGATCATCAACGGCAAGAAGGCGTGGATCACCAACTCGCACTTCGCCGACGTCCTGCAGGTCGTGGCCGTCACTGAGCCCGGTGCTCGGACTCGGTCGCTGTCGATGTTCCTGGTCGACGCCAACGCGCCTGGGGTGACCCGGGGGCGTGATCTGCCGACGATGATGGCGGACGGGTTGACCGGCACGCTGGAGTTCAGCGACGTGCGGGTTCCGGCCGAGAACGTCGTCGGCGAGATCGGCGACGGTTTCGCACTGGCGATGTCGTGGATCAACTGGCGCCGGCTCTGCCGCGGTGGCATGTGCGCCGGCTGGGGTGCCTGGTTGCTCGAACGGGCCCTGGACTACACCCAGGAGCGCACCTCGGGTGGCGAGCCGATCGCCGCGCAGCAGGCGGTGCAGCACATGTTGGCGAACATGGATGCCGATATCTACCAGGCCCGCGCCACGTCTCTGGTGGCGCAGGCCGAGCTCGATGAGCTGGGCCCGTTCGCCATGCCGATGCACTCCGATGCTCCCCGGTTGATCAGCCTGGTCAAGGTGATCAACGACGAGGCGTTCTTCCGCGTCGCCGACACCGCGGTGCAGGTGCGCGGCGCGATGGGTCTCATGCAGGACTCGCCGGAGGAAAAGCTGTTCCGGGTCGCGCGCAACCTCCGCATCCCGGCCGGAACGTCTGAGATCCAGCGCAACGGGATTGCGCGAGGCCTGTTGAAGAGGCGAGCTGCATGACGACCGTGACGACCCCGCTCACGCAGTACTCGCCGGGCGGGGGGTGTGCCTGCAAGATGCCGCAGAGCCTGCTCAACGACGTGCTCGCGTCGCTGAATGCGGGCGACTGCGCGGGCAGTGGCCGCGCCAGTCCTGCTGGTGCGGCCCTGAGGGTCGGGTTGTCGCCGGCGGATGACGCGGCCGTTTTTGACGTGCCTGGGCTTGAAGGCCGTTCCTTGGTGGTGACCACCGATTTCCTGACTCCGATGGTGGATGATCCCTACGATTGGGGACGCATCGCGGCCACCAATGCCCTGTCGGACGTCTACGCGATGGGTGGGCGCCCGCTGTTGGCGCTGAACCTGCTCGCGTGGCCGGAGAACCTCGACCGCGCACTGCTCGCGGAGGTCTTGCGGGGAGGTGCGGGCGCGGTCGCTGAGGCTGGCGCGGTGCTGGCCGGCGGGCACAGCATCGTTGACCCGGCCCCCAAGTACGGGCTGGCCGTCGTGGGCGAGGTCGACGAGAACTCCATCCTGCGCAAGGGCGGGGGTCATGCTGGCGACCTGCTCGTGTTGACCAAGCGGCTCGGCGCCGGGGTCATCGGGACGGCGGTGAAACGGGGACAGGCACCGGACGCGGCCGTCAGCCAAGCGGTCGCCACGATGAGCCGCTCCAACGCCTCCGCGGCCGGGGTGGCCACGACCGCGGGACTGCGCGGCGGCACCGATGTCACGGGCTACGGCCTCATCGGCCACCTGCATGAGATGGCGCTCGCGGCCGGCCTCGAGGCCCGAATCCGGCCGGAGACCGTCCCGCTGCTGCCCTCGGTGGCTGAGCTCGTGCGGCAGGGGTGCGCGCCGGATGGCAGCCGTCGCACTCTCACCGACGCGCTCGCCGCGGGCTGGTTCGACCCCGCCACCGCCGATGAAACCACGCAGCTGCTGCTGGCGGATGCCCAAACATCCGGCGGTCTGCTGCTGTGCGTCCCCCCGGCTGCCGCGAGCTCGACGATTGCGGCCTTGCACGGGCGCGGTGATGCGGAGGCAGCCGTGGTCGGTGAACTCGTCGCCGGACGCCATGGCCACGTTGCGATCGAGACGCAACCAGGCACTGGGGGAGGGGAGTGCCGATGGACCGTTTGAGTTGCGTGACCGGCCGGTTCCAACCGGTGCATGAACAGCACTTGGATCTTTTCGAGATCGCGCTGCGTGATGCCGACCATCTCATCATCGCGATCACCAACCCTGATCCTGTTGCGCGGCAGGAGGAATCGACGTCGGCACACCGGCACCTGGCCGAGGCCAACCCCTTCACCTACTTCGAGCGCGCCCGGCTCCTGCACGCGGCGTTAGCAGACCGGGGCTGGGTGGAGAGGACGACCATCGTGCCGTTCGATCTCACCCGGCCGGAGTGCTGGCCGCACTACGTCCCGCTGCGTGCCCGGCAGGTGGTGCGCGCCTACAGCGACTGGGAGCGCCACAAGGCGGGGCTGCTGGCTGACGCCGGGTATTGGCTCACGGTGCTTGACGGCGATCCGACCGCCAAGATCTCCGCCACCGACATCCGCGCACACCTGGAGGACAAGACGGCGACGTGGACGGGCTTGGTGCCCGCCTCCATCGTTCTGCCCCTGACCGAGCTGCTGAAAGACCGGTCAGCAGCACGTACTGGAGGTCGATGATGACGCCGCCTGGATACGGCGAAACCCAGCCCCGGCTGGAGGACGACCGGTTGCCGATCGTGCTGGTCATCTTCGACGGGCTGGGCGATCGTCCCATCCCCGAACTCGGTGGCCGCACTCCCGCCGAGGCGGCCCACACCCCGCATCTCGATGCCCTGGCCCGTGACGGCGCTTCCGGCTGGCACCTGCCTTTCGGATGGGGACGAGCACCAGCCTCCGAACTGGCCCACTGGGCGATGTTCGGCTACTCCACGGTGCCCTTCCCCGGTCGCGCCGTGCTGGAAGCGCTCGGCGCCGGACTCGACGTCGCCCGCGACTGCGCGGCCACGCACGCGGCGCTGCGCACCTCGCGCCGCGACGGCGACCGCCTGTGGATCGCCGGACGGGCCCGCGTCGACGACGACGCCGACATCGCCGCCCTGTTGACCGGCCTCGGGCCGGTGCTCGCCGAGCACGGGATGAGCCTGCAACGCCACGGTACGACCGGCGAAGCGCTGCTGACCGCCCCCGCTCACGGGTGTGCGCAGGTGACCGACTCGGATCCGCTGTTCGAGAACTTCCACCCCTGGATGCAGCCAATCCCGACCAGCGTGACCGGTTCGGCCTTCGCCGAAGCACTCACCGCGGCACTGCAAGCAGCACACCGCTACCTGCGCGCCAGCGACATCAACACCGCCCGGCAACTCCGCGGGCTGCCCGCGCTGGACGTGCTCACCACCAAGTGGTCCGGCCGCTATGGCGACATTCCCTCATTCGTCGAGCAGGTCGGCGTCGCCGGCGCCGCGGTCACCAGCACCCGCCTGTACCGCGGGATCGCCACAGCCCTGGACATGGCCTCGGTGCACCTGCCCCCGGTCGACGACCCGGTTCGTGACATCGCAGCACGACTCGAGGCCGCAGAGGACCTCATCGCCTCCGGTGCCCGTTTCGTGCACGTCCACACCAAGGCCACCGACGAAGCCGGCCACACCAAGCAACCCCACGCCAAACGCGACGTCCTCGAAGCACTCGACCGGGGCCTGACCGGCCTGGCCAGCCTCGCCGACAGGGCGATCGTCGCAGTGACCGGGGATCACGCCACGCCCTCCACCCACGGGGTGATGCACACAGCCGACCCCACACCTTTGCTCGTGGCCGGCCCGACGGTAAGGCCCGACACCGTGACCGAATGGGGAGAACTGCCTGCCCGTGACGGGTGGTGGGGCAACGTCCGAGCCGAGGAATTGCTGCCCCTGCTGTTGGGGCAGGCCAACCGGCCGGTCTTCCTCGGCCACCGCATCACCACCCACCCGGTGATCGCACTCGCCGATACACCACGACCGATGCCGGTCACCGAAGACGTCATGACCGGCCGAAGCTGACCTGGGTGGCCAACCCGACTCCAGGTCCCGCCACTCCGACACCCGGCCACCCTCGAGGCGCCGGAGTGGCCCCAGCACCACACATTTCAGACCGGAAGCCCGTGACAAAGCAGTCACGGGGATCGGAGCAGCATGATTGGATATCAGGAGACCTTCCGCGCCAGCGTCGAGGAGCCCGAGACGTTTTGGCGCGAGGCCGCGACGGCGCTCGACTGGCACCGCGCACCGGAACGCGTCCTGGACGACACCGCTGCACCCTTCTCCCGCTGGTACCCGGACGGGCAGCTCAACGCCTGCCACAACGCCCTGGACCGCCACGTGCAAGCCGGCCACGGTGACCGCGCCGCGCTGATCTACGACAGTCCCGTCACCGGGACCAAGAAGACCTACACCTACGACCAGCTGCTTGATGAAGTGGCGCGGTTCGCCGGTGCACTGACCGAGCTCGGAATTGGCCACGGCGACCGGGTCGTGATCTACATGCCCATGGTTCCCGAAGCCGCGATCGCGATGCTGGCCTGCGCCCGCATCGGCGCGGTCCACTCAGTCGTCTTCGGAGGATTCGCCCCGAACGAGCTGGCGATCAGGATCGACGACGCTGCCCCCAAGGCCGTCGTCACAGCTTCGTGCGGGATCGAAGGCAAGCGCATCATCGAATACAAACCGCTGCTCGAGCGCGCACTCGAACTGGCCGATCACAGCCCGGATCACTGCATCGTGCTGCAACGCCCGCAGGCGGTCGCCGAGCTAGGCGGCCGCGATCTCGACTGGCACGAGGTGATCGCCACCGCCAAGCCTGCTGACTGTGTCCCGGTGGGTAGCACTGATCCGCTCTACATCCTCTACACCTCGGGCACGACGGGCAAACCCAAGGGCGTCGTCCGCGACACCGGCGGCTACGCCGTGGCCCTGACGTGGTCCATGCGCAACATCTACGACGTCGGCCCTGGCGAGACGATGTTCAGCGCCTCCGACGTCGGTTGGGTCGTCGGGCACTCCTACATCGTCTACGCGCCCTTGCTCGCCGGCGCCACCACGGTGTTCTACGAAGGCAAACCCGTCGGGACACCGGACCCGGGCCAATTCTGGCGCGTCATCGCCGAGAACCAGGTGAAGGCCCTGTTCACCGCGCCCACCTCGTTGCGCGCGATCAAGAAGGAAGACCCGGAAGGTTCCTTCCTCTACGACTACGACCTCTCCAGCCTGCGCACCGTGTTCCTGGCCGGCGAGCGCCTGGACCCGGAGACTCTCCGCTGGGCCCAGGATCGCCTCGGCATCCCGGTCATCGACCACTGGTGGCAGACCGAGACCGGCTGGCCGGTCGCGGCGAACCTCATGGGACAGGAGCCCATGACCGTCAAACCTGGCTCTGCGACCGTCGCAGTCCCCGGCTGGAACATCACGGTCGTCGACGCCGCTGGCCGGCCTGTTCCGCGCGGCACCGATGGCACGATCCTGCTGAAACTGCCGCTACCCCCAGGCGCGCTGACCACGCTCTGGAACGACGACGAACGCTACGTCTCCTCATACCTGTCCGAACACCCGGGCTACTACGCCACCGGCGACGGCGGACACATCGACGACGACGGCTACGTGTTCATCATGGGACGCACCGACGACGTCATCAACGTGGCCGGCCACCGGCTCTCGACCGGAACCATGGAGGAGGCCCTCGCCGCGCACCCGGCAGTCGCCGAATGCGCTGTGATCGGCGTGGCCGATCCGCTCAAGGGGCAGCTACCCCGGGGATTCGTCGTGCTGAAAGCCGGCGACCAGCACAACGAGGTCACGGTCATCGCTGACCTCATCACGCTGGTTCGCGACCGAATCGGAGCAGTGGCAGCGCTCAAAGACATCTCGATCGTGCCCGCCCTGCCCAAGACCCGCTCCGGCAAGATCTTGCGGAAAACGATGAGAGGAATCGCCGACGGCGCCGACGAACCGGTGCCCTCGACCATCGAGGACGCGGCCGCGCTCGACGCACTCCGTACCGTTCTGCGGCGCGACTGAGAACTCCGCCCCGACACGAGGTGTCTCGCGGAGCGATGTCCAGCGCCGCGAGCGCCATCCAGAACAAGGTCGGCTCGGCACGTCGCTGCTCGCCGTGATGGGCTCCGCCGCGCGGCGAGCGCTCCAGCCCCTTCCCAAGGCGGTGAACTCGGCGACCACGTCGGCGGACGTAGAGCCGGTTCGCTGCGGTGCATGCCCGGCCGCCGTTTCGGAGCCTCGCCGCTCAAGCGTTGGCGGCTGCTGATCGGGGCGTCGCAGTCGTCTCCGACGCCCCGTTTCGGCCTCGTACCGCTGGGCACTGAAGGCTCCGACGGCCCATTCGATCCGTCTCTACGCCGCCTGGGGACCACGGCCATCACGCGGCCACCACCCTCGCCGGTCTCGCCGCGGCTCGTCTCGTTCTGCATCGACCGATCGGCGCTTCGGTGAGCCCGTCGGACACCTAGGTTCTACGCGTTCTTCCCGCGGCTTCGCGCGTTCGGGCGAGTTCGCACTACCTGAACGGGCAGTGGGGCGGTGCCCGTTGGACGCTTGGTGTTTGCCGACGTGACGAGCGCTTGAGCTGTTTCACTCGGCTGAGCAAAGGCAGTGAGGCTGGAGGTATCGGCGTGGAAGTGCAGCGGCGAGAGCCGAATCGGACGTCGTTCACGGTGCCGGGCCTGGAGGGACCGGTCGAGATCGTGATCGACAGCTGGGGCGTCCCGCACATCTATGCGACGGACACCTACGACGCGTTCCGGGCGCAAGGGTTCAACGCCGCTCGCGACCGGTTGTGGCAGATCGACTTCTGGCGCCGGCGGGGGTTGGGGCGGCTCTCGGAGGTCTTCGGTGCCGAGCACGTCGAGCGGGACCGCGCGGCGAGGCTGTTCCTCTACCGCGGCGACATGCGCCGCGAGTGGCTGTCCTACGGTTCTGACACCAAGCGGGCGAGCGTCGCCTTCGTGGAGGGCATCAACGCCTTCGTCGAGCTGACCCGCCGCGACCCGGATCTGCTGCCCGTCGAATTCCGGGAGCTGGGTTACGAGCCCGCCCTGTGGGAACCGGAGGACGTGGCGCGGATTCGCAGCCACGGTTTGTTCTACAACCTGCGCGATGAGGTCACCCGCGCCCGGACCCTGCGAGACCTGCCACGTGAGGTCGAAGAACTGCGTCGCCGTCGCGAGCCGGAGCGGAACCTGACGATCCCGGACGGGCTGGATCTCGACGTCATCCCGGACGATGTGCTGTCGGTCTACGACCTGGCCACCTCAGCACCGGCCTTCGGGCCGTCCACCCCGCTGGACCCGCAAGGTGACGTGCTTCCGGAGGGGAGCAACAACTGGGTGCTCGCCGGTTCGCGCACCCGGTCCGGTCGTCCGCTGCTGGCCAACGATCCGCACCGCGCTGCCGCGGCACTGCCCGGGCTGCGCTACATCGCGCACCTCTCGGCACCGGGCTTCGACGTGATCGGTGGGGGCGAGCCCGCGCTGCCGGGCATCTCGATCGGGCACAACGGGCGCATCGCGTTCGGTCTGACGATCTTCGCGATCGACCAGGAAGACCTCTACGTCTACGAGACCAACCCGGACGACCCCCATTCGTACTGGTACCAGGGTCGTTGGGAGCCGATGCAGCGGCTGACGGAGACGATCGAGGTGCGCGACGGCGAAGCGGTCGAAGCCGAGCTGCTGTTCACCAGGCACGGCCCGGTGATCTACCAGGACGACGCGCGCCACACCGCTTTCGCGGTCCGGGCCGCCTGGCTGGAACCGGGAATGGCCCCGTACCTGGGCAGCATGGACTACATGCGCTCCCAGAACTACGACGAGTTCCTGGCCGCGATGAACCGGTGGGGCGCACCGCCGGAGAACCAGGTCTACGCCGACCCGGCCGGCACGATCGCGTGGAAGACCGGCGGTCTCACGCCGATCCGGCCGAACTGGGACGGGACGTTGCCGGTGCCCGGCGACGGGCGCTACGAGTGGGCCGGTTTCTACGACGCAGACCAGCTTCCCGGTGCGGTGGACCCGGAACGGGGCTTCCTCGCCACGGCCAACGAGTGCAACCTGCCCGAGGACTTCCCGGCTGACCGGCACATCACCTACGACTGGTACGCGCCGTCCCGGCGGCACCGCCTGGACGAGGTGCTGGCGAAGACCACCGACGCGACCCCGCAGAGCATGGTCGCGTTGCAGAGCGACTACCTCAGCGTGCCCGCACGGAGGATCGTGAACCGGTTGCGCGAGCTCGACGTGCCCGCCGACACCGACGGCCTCGCGATGCTGCTGGACTGGGACGGTGAACTCGCAGCGGATTCGTCTGCGGCTGCGCTGTTCGAGGTCTGGTATCGGCGGCACCTGCGCCCCGCATTGCTCTCGCGTGCTGTGGAGGCCCACGTCGGGACCGAAGCCGCGTCGAAGACGGCGCAGCGGATCTCGCCGGCGGAGGACCTGCTCGCCGACGCGAGGATCGACTTGGAACTGGTCGAGGAACCGGGCGACCGCCTGGGACCGGAGCCGTCGAAGTTCCTGGCCGCAACGTTCGCGTCGACCCTGCCCGCGGCTGTGGCCGACCTCGTGGGGCTGCTCGGTCCGGATCGCGCGCAGTGGAGTTGGGGACGTCTCCACGTCGCCCAGGCCAAGCACCCGCTCGCGGCGCGGCTCACCGGCGTGCCCGAGGACCGGTTGGTCGCCGGCCCGGCACCGCGCGGCGGTAGCGGTGACACCGTCGGAAACACGGCGTACGGACCGAACTTCGTGCAGAGCGCCGGAGCGACCTTCCGGCTCGTCGTCGACGTCGGCGAGTGGGACTCGTCGCTGGCGATGAACGCCCCCGGGCAATCCGGGCGCCTGGACGACCCGCACGCCACCGATCTCTTCGGGCCGTGGAGCCGTGACGAGGCCTTCCCGCTGCTCTACAGCCGCGAGCGCGTGGACGAAGCGGCCGAGCAGGTCATCCGCCTCGACCCGTCCGCCTGACGCACGCCTCGAACACCCCGCACCCCCGTTTTCAAAGGAGAGGACTCATGGGTCACCTGCAGTTGCCGCCTGGCAAGAAGATCGCCGTCAACCTGGGCACCGATTTCGACGCTCAGGCGCTGTGGCTGGGCGGCTTCAACCGCCCAACCCCGTCGGCCATGTCGCGAGGCCAGTTCGGTGCCGAGGTGGGTGTGCCCCGCCTGCTCGAGCTCTACGAGCGCTTCGACATCACCACGACCTGGTTCACGCCGGGCCACTCGGTGGACACCTTCCCGGAGCAGTGCCGCAAGGTGCTGGAAGCCGGCCACGAGTTCGGTCACCACGGCTACTACCACGAGATCCCGCCCGGGATCGACCGCGATACCGAGCGCCGGTTGGTCGACCTGGCCTTCGACTCGTACAAGAACGTGCTCGGCATCCGGCCCACCGGGTACCGGTCGCCGTACTGGGACTACAGCGAGAGCACGCTGGACATCATCGAGGAGTCGGGTTTCCGCTACGACACCAGCCTGATGGCTCGGGACCTGGTGCCGTACCGGCCGCAGCGCTGGCAGATCAACTGGGAGTCCGCCAACGTGGCCGGCCCGGCCAGCTCGGTGATCGAGATCCCGGTGAACTGGTACCTCGACGACTTTCCGCCGCTGGCCTACACCGGTGCGCAGGCCGGGATGCAGGACACCGAGACGATCTTCCGCCGGTGGCGGGACATCTTCGACTACGCCTACGAGCGGGTCGAGAACCCGGTCTTCGCTTCCTGCGTGCACCCGCAGATCATCGGGCAGGCGCAGAACATCCTCTGGTATGAGCGGCTGATCGAGCACATCGCCGGGCACGACGGCGTCTGGTTCGCGACGTGCGACGAGATCGCGCAGGCGTGGGTGGACGACGAGGAGGACGAGCGCAAGATGGCGCTGCCCGACGTCCGGGGCGTCGAGCAGGCACCTGCGGATTCCAGCTGGGCCCGCGGCTGACCGGGACGTGAACGGCGCTGACCCCGGCCTCTCCTGCGGCCGGGGTCAGCTGTCGTCGATGAGGTGCAGATCCATGGCGACCCGCACGAGTTCGGTGCGCCTGCGCACCTTGTGGCGCCGCAGCATCGCGGTGACGTGGAACTTCACGGTGTGCGGACTGATGCAGACCTCTTCACCGATGCGGTGGTTGTCCATCCCGCGAGCGATCATCCGGACGATCTCCAGCTCGCGATCGTTGAACGCCGGTTGCTCCGGGCCCGCTGACCGCTTGAGCAGACCGCTGGCCAGGCGGGGCTCGAAGTAACTGCCGCTGGTGGACAGCTCGCGGATGATGCCGGGCAGACGAGCGGTCGTCGTCTCCTTCAGGACGTAACCGGCCGCACCCGCCCGGATCGCGCGTTCGAGCAGTTCCGCGTTGCCGTAGGCGCTGAACACGGCGATCTTGAGGTCGGGAAACGCCGCGCTCAGCACGGCGCAGGTGTCGATGCTGTTGCCGGAACCCAGCCGCATGTCCAGCAGCAGAACGTCCGGGCGTTCGCCCTCGACCAGCTCCTGCGCCTCGGAAGCTGAGGCAACCGCGCCGACGAACTCCAGGTCGGGCTCCCGGTCGGCCATGGCGCGGAGTCCGTCGTGCACGATCTCGTGGTCGTCGACGACGCAGAACCTGATCATGAGTTGTTCCTCGTGGGTACCGTGGCGCGGACTACGTAACCTTCCACGTCGGGTGGTGACAGGCGCTCGACCTGGCCGCTGACCTGCTCCGCCGCGCGCTGCATGGCACGCACGCCGAGGTGGCTGCGGGCTGCGCGCTCCTCGCTGTGTCCGGAGGTCGAGCGAGGCCCGGGACCGGCGTCGGCGATCGAGAGCACCCAGCGTTCGGCTGTCGTTTCCAGGCTGATCTCGGCAGGGCGTTCGGCGTGCAGGTCTACGTTCACCAGCGCCTCCTGGCCGATGCGGATCAACGCTTCGGCCACCGCGGAGGGGAGCGTGGAGTCGGGTCGGTTCGTCGTGAAGCGGTGTCCGGCATCAGGACGTAGCGAGGCCTCGGCGATCTCCTCCACCACCTGATCGGCAGTGCGTTCGGAAGAACTGCCGATCAACGTGTCCAGCTGGCCGCGCAAGGCGTCCATGCAGCGCTCGGCGGCGGCTGCGATCGACGCCAGGTTGGCTCGGACGTCCGGGTCGGCGCCGTGCTCCTCGTGGCCTCGCTCGGCGGCGAAGCCGATCTCCAGCAGCCCTCGAACAGCGGTGTCGTGCAGGTCGTAGGCGAGGCGTTCCTGCTCCTGACGACGCAAGACGTCTCTCCGGTAGGCGTCCGTCGCCCGGCGCTTGAGACCGAGGGTCGCGTAGCCGGCGAACTCGCCCAACACATCTTCGTCGGTCTCGCTGTACGGGCGCAGCTTGCGGTCGCCGACGTAGAGGACGGCCTGCACCTGCTCGTCGACGACGATCGGTGTGGCCATCGCGGACACGATGCCCTCGCGAGCGGTCTCGGCGACCGGGGCGGCCTGCAGCCGGGAGTCGCGGGCGTAGTTGAGGGACCGAACTGTGTGGCGTTCGGAGCGGGCCAAGCCACCGAGCCCCTGGCCTTCGCGGATCCGCAGGTGCCGGAAGTCCGGGGTGTGGATGCCGAGCACCTGGTCGAAGGTGAACGTGTCGACGTCGTGCTCGGGCAGCGAGAGGTAGGCGACGTCGGAGTTGAACAGGTGCTGTGCGGACCTCAGCAGCGTGGTCAGCGTCCCGCCGACGTCGGCGCAGTCCACCGCTGCAGCGGCCACCTCCTTCATGGCCTGCTGCAGGTCGCGGTTGATCTCCACCGCACCTTGCCGGCGGCCGGTGGAGACGGTTTTGCGCACGCTGGCGCTCAGGCGGCGAACGACGTCCGCAGTTGTCCGGGGGAGGGCTGGTGTGGTGTTGGTATGGCCGACGACCACCATGCCGTCGCCGTGCTCGTCGGCCCAGGGGACCACGAGCGCTGAGCGCAGCAGCAGCTGGTGCGGGCGCAGATTGGAGCGCAGCAGCAGGTCGGCGAGCACGGCCGGCTGTCGCCGAGAGGGCAGCGAGCTGAGCTGGAACGATTCGTTCGGCAGTGGCGGATCGGCCAGATCTGGCGCGTCGACGGCCAGCATCAGCAGGTCCGAGCGCGGCGTGCGCGGCCGGTAGCCCACCAGACCGACGGAGGCGCCGACCAGACCGCGGACTTCGCTGAGCACCGGCCGCAGGGCCGCGTCGATGGTGTCCGACCGGCCCGCGTCGAGCAGGTACTCGGTGCGTACCCCCATGGGAAGGCTCGGCATTGCTCTCCTCCCTGGCGACGCCACTGTCCGCACCCAGTAAAACAACTGACGCGGATAAAAGTGAACTGCGGGAATGTCTTTGCCTCGCTCGGGTAGTGGAGCACTGTCCTTTCGGGCAGTGACCGACCGTTCCCAGAGCCGCGCATCTTTGCCCACGCCGGTACCCGGTGCGCTGGTCCACTGTGTCAACAGTCGACGGCCGGGCCACAAGCCTGCGTGACCGAGGCTGGCAGGCGCCGCGGCCGGGAGCCGCCCCTGCCTGCGTCTTCCTGCACCGAGCTATTCGACATCGTCGAACGCGCCGTTTCCACGCGCCGGTTCGGTGGCCCGACGCCAAGGAGCTCCATGACCACGCATTCCGAAAGCCTCGCGCGTGATCCCGCCGATGACCACGCACGCACGGAACCGGACGGATCGGAAGGCGAGCGGGTCCCGTTCCGGGACATCCGCCGTTCGACGGTCATCTGCTGGGTGGCCGGGATCGTCGCCGTCTACGACTTCATCCTCTTCGGCACGCTGCTGCCGCGCGTCTCGGAGTCCTTCGGCTGGTCCGAGTCCTTCGCTCTGCTCGTCGCCACGCTGGTCAGCGTGGGCACAGCGGTGGTGATGTTCGCGATCGGCCCGGTCGTGGACCGCATCGGCCGCCGTCGCGGCATGATCGCCACGGTCACCGGCACCGCTCTGGCGTCCGCGGCCAGCGCTGCGGCGAGCGGGGCGGCCAGTCTGGTCGGAGTCCGGTCGATCAGCGGGCTGAGCCTGTCAGAGCAGTCCGTCAACGCGAGGTACCTCAACGAGCTCTACACCGCCGCCGAGGACGAACGGATCACCCGCCACCGCGGATTCGTGTTCTCGATGGTCCAGACTGCCTGGCCGCTGGGCGCCCTCGCCGCGGCCGGATTCGTCGCCCTCGTCTCCCTGTTCCTCGCCCCGAGCCAGTGGCGCTGGGTCTTCGTGCTCGCCACGATCCCGGCGTTGATCGTCGCCGTGTGGTGCCGTCAGCTGCGGGAGAGCCCGCAGTTCCTGGCTCAGAAGGGTCAGGGAGCGGTGGAGGAACAGCGCTCCGCTGCGCCGTTGTCGATGATCTTCCGTCGTGCCCAGCTGCGCAACACCCTCGTGCTGGCGATCGGCTGGCTCACCAACTGGATGGCGATCCAGACGTTCAGCGTGCTCGGTACGACCGTTCTCGAGGTGGGGAAGGGCTTCAGCGCCTCCGACAGCCTGCTCCTGGTCGTCGCGTCGAACGTGGTCGCCGCGCTCGGGTATCTCGCCCACGGTTGGCTCGGTGACCGCTTCCCGCGGCACCGGGTGATCTCGTTCGGCTGGCTCGTGGCCGCGGTCATGTTCGCGTTGATGCTGCTCGGCCCCAACCGCGTCGCGTTCGTGCTCGTCACTTACATGATCGGGTTGTTCTTCCTGCTCGGGCCGTACGCGACCATCCTGGTCTTCCAATCGGAGTGCTACCCGACCGAGTGCCGCGCCACCGGTGGTGCGTTCGCCTTCGCGATGAGCCAGCCCGGCGCGATCCTCGGTGGCCTGCTGATGTCGGTCTGCACCGGGCTCGGCTGGGGCTACGGCTCGGCCGCGCTCTTCGTCGGTGCCGGTGCCTGCTTCGTCTCCGGGGTCGTGATACTCGCCGGCCGCACCGTCTCCGCGAGGTACACCGCGGATGTCTGATCCCCGCCACACGGCGGAAAGAAGTCCGGACTGGGTTTCCGGGGCCAGGCCCGTACCAAAGAAACCGAAGGACGGTGGCCGGCACCAGGGCCGCCCAGTCGCTCTCACTGGTGACGTCGTGACGCACGTAGAGCGCGGCCTCACCGAGCTCGTCGGCGAGCGCCTTGCCCTCCTCATCGAGGATGTCGGCGATCACGACCTTCGCGCCTTCCTCGACGAACAGGCGGACTTCATCCTGAACGGGCTTGCTCGAAGCGTTCTAGGGCCTGGTCGAAGTTCGCCGAGTCTTCCGGTGAAATCTCGAGGGGGAGGGTTATTTCGAGGGTGACGTCCTCACCGGCGATGAGTTTTGCGTGCATCGTGTCGACTTCGGCGCGGAACTCGTAGACGAAGTCCCGGAGCCGTTCCACAGGCTGCCCGGCATACCGGGCGAGTGCGTGCAGTACGTCATGGGCTTCATCGGACACCGTCGCGTAGCTCCGCAGATGGGAAGCCCAATCGATGAACGACTGATAGACCGACACGTAACGGCTCGCCAAGTGGACGATCTCGTCGACGTTGCCCGGTTCGCCCGGTTCGCCGAATGCGGATCGCTGTGCGGCAGCGTCGAGGACGGTCCTGAAATTTCTGGAGATGCTGTGCACGGTCGCCAGTTCGCGCTGCACCAAGCGCTGGACCTCGTGTTCAGGAACGAAGTCGGACGTCGGAGCGTAGCCCATGCGATGGTCGAGGTATCGTTCGTGAAGTTCGGCTACACCGCGCACCAGCGAGTAGGCGAACAACAGGTACTCCCAGCCCGCAGGGCGCTCGCCGACCAGGATCGTAGCCTGGTGTTCATCGCGAGGGACGCAACCGTTGAAGCTGCCGCCTCGATCCGCCGTCGCGCCGCTGAGCTTCTGCAGGATCGCCTCGGCGATGCCGCTGGCACCCATCGTCGCCCCGTCGAGGAAGCTGATGGATGACCTCACGCCCGGGAGCGGGGTGCCGTCGAGGCTCACCGGCAGCAGGTAGGGCGTGGGTTGTTCTAATGCGCGGAGCAGAACACTTCGTCGTTCGAACCTGGTCCACGCTTTCGCCGCGTAGTGGCACGATACGAACATGACGGCGTAACGAGCGCGTTCCTCGTAGACCTTCGGGAGGTACTCGGTGAGGTCCTCGCCCCAGAGCATGACCTGTTCGTCCTGGTCGTAGAAGACCTTGTAACCGGCGCCGGTGACTTCCCGGACCACTTGCTGCACGAACTGACGATCTTCGCCTGCGAAGGTGACGGCGACGTCGTAGTCGTAGGTGTTCTCCACGTTGAAATTATGGCGCACCGCGTCCGCTCTTCGTGCACGCCTTGGGTTTTCCGGTGTTGTCACTTCTGGTGTCGTGGCGAATTCCCGCTCGCCGGCGAGCAGCGATTCGGCGGATCGCGGTGCTACTCCTGTGATGAGATCGCGTCGATCAGCTGACCAACTTGGTGAGCGCGACGCCGTGGGGGAGCTCGGCATCGTTCACAGCAACGGTGTAGTCCCCGAAGCGCCGTGCTGGCTCTGCTTGATCCGTGGCCCGGGTGACCTGGATGCGTTCCGTGAGTGTGTGGGCCGGCGCGTTGCCGAAGGCGTTGTCGTGGCTGAAGGCGTAGAGGCCGCGGGTGCACATCGCGCCCCTGCTGGCGGTGCGGTCGTGGTCGAACATCATCTCGAGGGTTCGGTAGAGCAGTTCGAAGTCCCGGGTGTCGACGCCGGTCTTGGTACCGCGTGCGGCGGAGTAGGAGATCTCGGCTCGGTAGAGGCCGTAGGGCACGGTCCACTTGCCGCCCATCTCCGTGCTCTCGCCCCTGTCGATGTCCGCTTGCCTCGTCTGCGTGACCCGGGTGATGGCGTGGTCCATCGGCACGATCGGTTCCATGCTGCGGGCCATGGTCACCTGGAACGGGCCGCGGATCTGTCCGAGTGCGTTGGTCTTGCCCACTGAGAGCACGGCGCCGAACAGGCGGATGTCGGCGTAGCGGTGGCACAGCCATGCGCGGGCCTGCTCGGCCTGCTCCGGCGTGATCGTGCGTTGGCGCTTCTTGCCCTGCTCTTCGAGTTCCCAGCCGTGGGTCTCGTAGGCCTCTTCCAGGCGGGTGTTGAGGGCGTACCCGGCTTCGACGAAGATTCCGTACCGCTCGATGTCGTCGCCGCACGCGAGGGGGAGCGTGTCGCGGATCTTCCGCTTGATCGCGACGTCGGTCATCAGTCCGTGCCCGGTCTCGCTGTCCATGCGAGGCCGGTTGCCGGCGTCCGGATCACCATTCGGGTTGCCGTCGGTGATGTCGAAGAGGAGCACGATGTCGTGCCGCACGGCAGGATCGAGGTGTACCGCGGTGGTCATGGATTCGTGCTCCTCAGTCATCGGTGGGCTGGTCGGTGTGCTCTTCCTCGGCGCCTGGCTCTGTTTTCGTGGGGCGGGCGGCGCGTTCGTGGTGGTAGCCGAGGATGAACTGCTCCTGCTGCTGGAGGTTGTTCGTGGCGGGGAGACCGTCGGTCGCGTCGATCAGGCCGTAGATGGCGTGGAGCTGCTTCTCGAAGTGGGTGGACAGTCCGCCTCGGCCGGTGCGGCGGAGCTTGCTGAACCACGCCTTCGCATCGAGGCGCCCGGTGACGAGGGCGGTACGCGGGTTGCGCGCCGCTCCGGCGAAGAAGCGGTCGGTGTAGGTGGTGTTGAGCTCTTGCTGCTGTTCGGCGTCGGAATCGTCCTGGTTCGCTTCCCGGTTGTTGTTCGCGGCCGCTTGCAGCTGGGCGAGAACGGCGAAGAGCCTGCCGGCGAGGTAGGCGGGGTCCCGGTGGTCCGGGTCGAGTCCTGGTGGCATGGAGCGGTTCTCCTTGGTGGACGCGCTGCGGTTCAGTGCCAGCCGGATGAGCGCGGCACGGCGATCGTCGACGTGACCGTCGGACGAGATCCGGTGCACGAGGTGGGCGCGCAACGCGGGTGGTAGTGGCTTCTTGCGCAGCGCGCAGCGGTGCAGTTCCCGCATGATGTAGCGAGGCCGATCGGAGCTGCGGTCGGTGAAGTCGACGTACCGGCCCCGCCGTGCTTCCCATCTCCCGAGGCAGCGAGCCAGATCCTTGATGCCGTGCATGCGGTGCCCGTCCGGCCAGGCGGGTTCGGTCTCGTGATCGAGGAACCAGTTGCGGATGTTGGATTCGAGCTGGATCAGGGGCATCTCGATCCAGTCCCGGATCATGATCCGGGACCGGTTGCCGCCGACGGACAAGGCATAGAACATTCCTAGGGATTCCTCGTCGAGGCGGCCCGCGCCGTCGGTTTCATCGGGCTTCCACACGCTGTACAGCAGATGGCGGATCTGCTCTTGGTCGGGCTTGTCGAGTGCGTCGATATGGGTGGGGATCTTCGGATTCACGAGCCACCACGCGGTCCTGCTGTCCTGGCCGCGCAACGTGATGGAGTCCCGCTCGAGGAGGTCTTCGAGCCCGGCGGAGAGCGCGTCACCACAGGTCGCGCACACGGGTACGTGGTGGAGCGCCTCGCTCAGGTCGTAGCCGAACACACGCTCGTTGATGCTGACCAGGACCGCTTCATTGGACGCGCCCGGGACGAGCTTTCCGGAGATCGGCAGCGGGATCCTGCTCAGCAGCGGGCTGATCTGCCCGCACACGAGGCACGTCCCGGATGTGCCGGTGCCCTTTCTGCGCAGCACCTCGTCGAACCAGAACGGCGGGACCGAGTCCGCCTCGTGCGCGGCTTGGCCGTCGACCGCTAGCAGAACCCGTTGGTTCGACGTGAACTCGTCGGGTCGTTCGACTGTGGCCACTCGGTGCTCGCGGTAGAAGCGGCCGAGAGCCTGCGCGATGGGGTCGTCCGTGGCGTGGGAGCTTTCGCTCCAACGCTGGATGAGGTCCGCGAAGGCGCTGTGATACTGCGCGGTGCGCGCGACGTTGGCCTTCTCGTCGGCCCAGCCGAGGACGTACTGCACCGTGTCGGCTGCGAGCAGCGGGTCGACCTTGCTGGATCGGTACAAGGTCGGCACTGGGTACCCGGGTCCTTTGCCCTCGTCCGTCTCGTCGGCCAACGGCGTCAGGCGAGCCTCGGTGATCTCGCCCCGGTCGGTGCGGATGTCCAGTTCCCACTGGCATTCGCGGACGCGGTGGAAAGGACGGTCGAGGTCGCAGTGCTCGCGGGCGTATTCCACGATGTGATGCAGCATCAGCTCGGTGCCCCGTCCCGACCGCTGGTGCCCGACCGGGGAACGTGCAGGACACCATGGCGCAGTTCGGCTTCGAACCAGGAGAAGCTCAGCGGCTCGCCGTTATCACCGTGGTGCACGGTGTGCAGCATCCATCCGAGGTATGAGGAGAACTGGAGCGGTGGGCGTTCGGTGACTTCGCTGAAGTACGCGGTGAACTCGCGCGTCCCCAGGTAGGGCTGCGTGAAGCAGCGTCCCTTCTCGACCCGTCGGCGGAACTGGTCGCGGTACGCTGCAGCGCTCTTGTTCGCCCTTGCTGCGAGATCGACCTGGGCGTGGATCCGGTATCGGACCTTGCGCAGGCAGACGGCGTTGCGCTGCACGCGGTTGCCGGCGGTGTCGACTCGGCGGTTGCCGTAGGCCGCGTCGGTGAGCGAGGCCAGGTCGTCGGTTTCGTTGCGGCGCATGGTGAACTGCTGGATCGGTTCGAGCACCTCGATGGCCTCGATGCGCCAATGCATCTCCGGCTTCCAGAAGATCGACTCCAGCACGCCCACGGCTGCTGATGGCGTCATGACGGGATAAGTGACCCGCTCGGCCTTCAACGCGGGATTGGTGAACAGCGCCCCATCCCCCCAGACCTCGACGGACACGGGAGTGACCTTGCCGCGTTGCACGTCCGGACTCGATGTCGTTGCCACACAACGATGTTCGGGGAGTTGTCCGGTCATGGTCTCCGCTTTCGCCGATCTTCACCCGGATAGAGCACGTGGTGGCAGCGTTCAGCCGGTGCTCTCCGCGACCAGCGGCTCCTCGTCGATGCCGACTCCCTCGTCATAGGGCCCGCGCCAGATGTTGAGATCGCCGACGACGTGCTCCAGGTGCCCGTCGCGGAGCTTGTCCACCGTCCAGATCGGCAGCTGGACCATCCACCCCTGCAATGCACGAACGGCGGCCGCGGCGTCGGCTTTGTCCTCGGTCAACGCGGTGAGATGTGCCTGCTGTTCGGGAGATCCGTCGTGGATCACCACCGGGACCGAGTTCTGGCTGATCATGCGGAACGCTTTGTCGCGATCGCGTCGGCCTCCTTCGAAGCCGGCGTCACGCGAAGGCCCGTCGACCACGTCCCGATACTCCAGCCTCTTGCGGCTCTCCTGGATCGTGCGCCCTGCATTGAGGTGGCGAGCGTTGCGCATGTTGGAGCCCTCCAGCCCGAGCTTGCGGTACAGCTCCAGGTAGTACTCGCGCAAGGCCGTCGGGTCGTCCGGATCCGCCTTGCCCGGACCGAAGTGTGAACGTGTCACCGCGATGCGCGTCTTGTACTCCGGAGGGGCATGTCCGTCCGAGGGGTCGAAAATCACGACACGAGCGGTGGATTCGCCATGCCTGCCGGCTCGTCCGGCTGACTGCTGGAGCGAGTCAGCGGGAGCGATGGCACGCCAGAGGAGGGGGAAGCTGATGTCCACCCCGGCTTCCACGAGCTGGGTCGCGACGAGGATGACGGGCTGCGCTTCCTGCAACCGCCGATTGACCTCTTCGAGCACACGACTTCGGTGGCGCGGGTACATCCTGCTCGACAGGTGCCAGACGTCGTCGCGCTGCTCCTTCAGCAACCGGTACAGCCGCCGGGAGTCCTTGGTGCTGTTCACCATCACCAAGGCTTGTTCCTGCTCGACCAGCTCTTCCGCCACCTCGATGAAGGTCGGGCGAGGATCGAGTCGCCACTCGTACTCCACGCGTCGGGCCCGCTCGAACAGGTCGGCCACGTCGTCGATCAGGCTCGTCGGTTCGAGCTGGATCTCGCGCCACACCGACAGGCTCTGGAACTCGGGCTGGGTCGCCGAGGTCAACAGCACCGTCGTGCCGAAGTGCTGGACCAGCAGGCGCAGCGAATCCAGGATCGGCAGCAGCAGTCGAGGCGGCAGCGATTGCACCTCGTCGAGCACCAGCACCGAGTTCGCCAACCGGTGCAGCTTGCGCACCTGCGACGGGTGCCTGCCGAACATCGACTCGAACAGCTGGACCGTGGTGGTCACCACGAACGCCGCATCCCAGTTCTCCGAGGCGGCCTTCACCCACTCGGCGCGTTCACGCTCGTTCGACTCGTCGATGTGCACCTGGGAGTGGTGTTCGAGGACGACGGGTGCGCCGGTCTGGTCGAGCAGACGCCGGTAGATCTGGGCGTTCTGCTCGGTCACGGTGATCAGCGGCATCGTGACCACGATCCGCCGCTTGCCCCACTTCTTCGCGTGGTGCAGCGCGAAACCGCCTTGTGCCAGGGTCTTGCCGGCTCCGGTCGGCGCGGGTAGGCGGTAGATCCCCGGTGGCAGCGTCGCCTTCGCGAGGACGCTGTCGTAGACGTCTTGGCGTACGGCGTCCATCGGTCGCGGGGGGAGTTCCTTCAGCATTTCGGCGCGGCGATCCTCGAAACGCTTGACCAAGACGTCCATGTCCGCAGCGGATTCACCGGTCGGCCGGGTGCCGTTCTTGTGCGCGATGGTGTCGAGTCGGTCCGCGTCGACCAAGGCGGAGAAGGTCATCCGGAGGCCCATCTCGTACAGCAGCGGGTCCTCGATCCACGTTTGCGGGATCAAGGAACCACCATCGAGTATCTCCTGGGCCTCGGGCACTTCCGCGAGGAACCGTGCCTTCGCCTCGGCTTCCCCTTCCGGAGCGGAGGCACGCAGCACTCGCTTGAGTTCGCTGACACCGCTGAGCCCGCTGTGGTGTCCCAGCACTGCCATCGCGCCGAGGTGCGCCACGTCCTTCACCATGCGGGTCCCGAGCTCGTCGTGCCTACCCACACTGCTTCGTGACCCCTGTACCTCGCGAAGGCGGCGCTGCCAGGTCGAGGAAGCTTTGCCCGCGTCGTGGAACAGTCCGAACGCCTCGGCCAGTGGTCCCGCGCCCCAGTGTTCCGCGAAGCCCCGAGCGAGGGTGGCGGTGGAACGGCTGTGGTCACCGAGCGAGTGCCAGTCGCCGCGTTCGTTCGGGCTGTGGGCGGCGATGAGCGGGTGTGGTGGCTCCGCTGGTTTCGTTGCGCTCTTGGCGGGAGGAATCGTTGAAGCTTGGTGTCCACCTCGTGCTCGGGACTTCTTGCGTTCCAGGTGGCGCTGTCTATTTTCTTGCAGGTTTCCCCGCTTGGGTGGAATAGAACTTGGAAATTTGTATAGTACGTCGAGTAGGTCTCCTGCTTCGTCTGCCGTGAAGCCGTCGATTTCGTAGTGAGTGCATACTGAGCGACCGAGGAACTCTGGGATTTCGTCAACGGTGTGTCCGGGAATGAGCACCGGTAGGAACCTCGGGGTCCAGGTGGTGCGATCGAAGTTGAGTTTAGACTGCATGATCTCTACTTCTGCACGGAGGCCTCTGCTCTGGTTCCAGTTCACTTCGCCAAGAGCTACCTTCTCGTAGTTTGGTGAGACGATGACGAGAGTGTAGTCGGCTTTCTCGATCTCTTGCTGCATCCAATTCTGAAGGTTCACTCTATCGATCAAAGTGTAGGCGTCTATTCGGACATCAAATCCCTCGTCGATAAGGAGGTCTGCGAGCTGTCGGACGGCCGATTTGTGCTCGTCTGACTCGTGCAAGTAGGAGATGAAGACGACGAGGGCGGAGTCGTCCCCCTCCGGACGTGCGGCCATGGTTGCCCCCAGGTCGGCATTTGTGCCCGTGCTCGTGGATCAGCAGTGGTCGTTGGTTCCGCGGTTCTCGGGCGGATCAGCGCCGGACTGCTCGGGGGCTTGTGTCGCCGCAGATTCCGCCCCGCGCTGGAGCTGCTCCAGCTCGTGGACGAGCTGCTGCGCCTCGGGCGCACCGAGCCGCCGATAGCGGCCGAGCGCGTCTTCCCAGAACTCGCGAGCCGAGGCGCCGTCACCCTCGCCCAGCGCCACGCGACCGAGTCCTTCGAGAGCTCGTGCTTGCTCGAAGCCGCTGCCGCACTCCGCTCCGAGGGTCAGGGCCTGCTCGTGGGCTCGTCGTGCTTCGTCCGGGTTGCCGGCGGGGAGGTGGGCCTCGCCGAGCCCGTTGAGCGCCATCGCGGCGTCGACGTGCAATTCTCGGTCTTGGAAGATGGAAAGCGCTCGGCGGAGGCGGCTGATCGCGGCGCCGAAGCGTCCGAGGTCGATCTCGACGAGCGCCGCGCTCCGCAACGTGATCGCCACGTTGCGGTCGTTGCCCACATCCTCGTAGCGGGCGAGAACCTCCTCGTTCTCCCGCAGTGCTGCTTCGAGCACGTTCCGGTGGTGCAGCACCGTTGCGAGGTTGGCCATCGCGTTGCTGACGCCGTGTTCGTCCCCGACGTTCCTGAACAGCTCCCGGGCCACCTCGTAGTGCTCGGATGCCTCGCGCAGCAGTCCTTGTTCCAACAGCGCCAGCCCGAGGTTGTTTCGGGTGTGGGCTTCCGCGTGCCGGTCCGAAGCCTGTTGGGCGGCCGCGAGCGCGAGTTCGTGGGTGCGAACCCATTCCTCCCAGTGCTTGGAGATGAAGAAGTACCCGCGCAGCGTGTACGCCATCTGCCACAGGTCAGGGTCCCGCGCGATGCGTTCGGTGGGCAGGAGCGCCGACACGTTGGGCAACTCGGATTCGAACCACCGGAGTGCTGATTCGTGGTCCGGTAGCTCGGGCGATTCCCGTGTCTCGCCTGCCAGGGAAATGCGGTATCGGCCTGGCGTGAGGATCTTGTCGGCGCGCTCGGCGGCGTGCAGGTAGTACTCGAACATGCGCCGCAGCGCGGCCTCGCGTGCAGGCCCCGTGTCGTGCTCCTGGGCCTTTTCCATGGCGTACACCCGGAGCAGGTCGTGCATGCTGAAGCGCCCGGAGATCGGCTGGGTGAGGAGATGCGCGCGTACGAGAGCATCCAGCGCCCGGTTGGCGTCCCTGGGGCTCGTGTCGAGCAACGCGGCCGCGGCGTAGCGATCCAGTTCGCGCCCCGGATGCACGCCGAACATCCGGAAGGCCCGTGCGGCCTCGTCGGACAACTTGTCGTAGGACCAGGAGAAGACCGCTCGTGCATCGGTCGCAGGGTCGTCCTCGGCTTCCAGCACGTCCAACTGGCTGCGCTCGTCAGCGAGCTCTGCCGCGAGCTCGGCCAACGGCGTCAACGGTCGGGTGCTCGCGAGCTGCCCCACGACGCGCAGCGCGAGCGGTAGGCCGCAGCAGAACCGCACGAGCTCACCGGCCGCCCCCGACTCGTCGTCGACGCGGTTGCCCACCAACATCCGCAACAAGGCGGTACTGCTCTCTCCGCTCAGCGCGTCGAGTTGCAGAAGTTCGGCGCCATCCGTGCTGATGAGCCCGGACAGAACTCGCCGGCTGGTCACGACCACGTGGGATCGGGAGGAGCCCGGGACCAGCGGGCGGACCTGTCGTTCCGATGCGGCGTTGTCCAGCACGACGAGCACCCGGAGCGGGGAGAGCGTGGTTCGGTACAGCGCCGCCCGTTCGTCGGGATCTCCTGGAACGTTCCCGGCAGGAATGCCCAGCGCGCGTAGGAACCTTCCCAAGATCTCGGCTGGTTCGACCGGCTCGACCGGGCCGAACCCTTGCAGGTTCGCGTACAACTGCCCGTCCGGGAATCGGTCCCGAACCTGGTGGCCCCACTGCACTGCCAGGGCTGTCTTGCCGACGCCCGCAGTTCCGCACAAGAGGACGATCGGCGGCGAGCCGTCCTGGGCTTCTTCAGCACGAAGACCTGCGTGCAGCGTGCCGAGTTGCGCATCGCGGCCCATGAAGGAGTGCGGGGCGGAGGGGAGCTGCCTCGGGGTATGAGGGTCCAACGCGATCTGGTGCACGTGAACGGCACCGTCGATGCGGCCCGCCTGGATCACCATACCGGCGCGACCTGCCACGGCATTGGTCGTTCCGTCGGCATGCTCGTGCTCGCCCCAGCCGGGCATGCAGATATCTCCCCCTGCCGATCCCGTTGATCAAACGCTATTCGACCGCGCCCGGAGTGGCCTCGGTACCGCCGTTCGAGCGCTCTTCAGCGGACGCGTGCTGCAGCTCTCGTCGGGAGTAAAGTGCGCCAGGCAAGCGAAATGTTGCCGTACTCGAGTGTGATCTCGGCTGCGTGCTGTCCGTCGGCTACGGCATGCTCCGCGTGGCGTTGACCGGTGCCCTCGAACAAGTCGGGTTGGATCCCTACATCGGGTACTTGCACGGAGTTCGTTCGGGAAAGCCTTCGCTGGCGCTCGATCTGATGGAGGAGTTCCGGCCGCTGCTGGTCGATCGGTTCGTCTTGTCGTTGTTCAACCGGAAGGAGATCACCGCCAAGCACACCACCCAAGATCCAGCCGGTGGTGTCGCGCTCACCGAGGATGGTAGGGCGTTTGTGCTAGACCGATGGTCGAAAGCACGCGAACGAACGTGGCGGCACTCCGCCCTCAAGCGTGAGATGCCCGCAGGCCTCCTTCCGAACGTGCAGGCGCGCTGCTCGCGCGGCACCTCCGCGGGGATCAGCCCGCCTACGAACCGTGGATCGCGAGCTGACGTGGAACTTCTGATCACGTACGACGTCGACACCACTACATCAGCCGGACGTCGCAGGCTCCGGCGAGTCGCGAAAGCTTGCGAAGCGTACGGAGTCAGGGTGCAAAAGTCCGTGTTCGAGATCGTCATGAGCGAAGTGCAGCTGTTGCTCTTGCGCCAACGCCTGCTCGACATCATCGATCCGGAACTCGACAGCATCCGGGTCTACCGCCTCCCCGGCCGGGCCTTCAACGAAGCTCAACATCTCGGCCATTCACCGCCGGCAGGCTACGACACCCCGCTCATCTTCTGATCGAAGCTTCGGAGTGGGTAGCGTCCTGGGACACACCGTTTGGTTCCGAAGCGATTCCCGGGCGTGTCGATGACGGCCGGAGAACAGCAACCTCAATGGAAGATGGATTGTCCTGCGTAAGCAGGGTGGCATCGGCCCGCCAGGGCCGATGAGGATCGCAACGCCAGCTCGGACGGGACCAGCGCGGACAGGTCATCGGTGGCATCGGCCCGCCAGGGCCGATGAGGATCGCAACGGCGTTACAACCGACGCTTTCACACAGAATGGACTGTGGCATCGGCCTGCCAGGGCCGATGAGGATCGCGCGTACTGGAAGTTCGCAGCGGTGAAGGATGAGTCGGGCGAGAATACCGGTCCTGGGCGCTCGATGAAGACCATCGCGGGTTTATGAGCGTTTTACATGGTGATTCTCGCTTTCTGTCTGGTTGTGGCGGCCCCGCCTGATCAATTCCTGTTTCTCCCGTTGGAGCGGGATGCTGGCTAAGAGCGTGAACCGGTCTTTGATCTCAGCTCGACGAATGCGTCGGCGATGGAGAGAAGTTGCCGAGTATCGGCGGCTGCTTCGGTGGATGTGGGTGGCGCGATGATGCTGGGTGCGCGTCGGGGTATGGCGGAGCTGGTGCTGCCGTGGAGTGCGCTGTGGATCAGCTTGGCTTGCTCGGCGGCGGTGTGCGCGGTGTCGGTGGGCTCCGGCAGGTATGGGCTGAGACAGACGAGGCCGTCGCGGATTTCGACGATGCGGCGGTAGGTCCGCAGGCGCATCGCGCGGAGGTGGAGGCGTTCGCGCCGGGGTGTGGCCATGGGGAACAGGGCGATGGTGGGGAATCGTTCGACGAGGGCTTCCCAGAGGGGGCGGAGTCGGCGGTAGGTGCGGCGGGCTTCGAACCAGAGGTGGATTTTGATCAGGGCGGTGCGTGCTCCGGGGTAGCCGATGCCGAGGAAGAACGTGGTGATGCCGACGGCAAGGACCGGGGTGGTCCAGGTGGCGGTGGCGGGTATCGGGTCCACTCCGAGGAACAGGCGGCTGGCGGTGGAGATCGTGCGGGGGAGATGGACTCCGGCGAGGTTGATGAGCAGGCCGGTCGCGGCGATGTGCAGGCTGAGGCGTGCGCGGGATCGGGTGTGTGTGCTCGTCGGCAGGGAAGGAACTCCGTAACAGCGGGTGGGATCGGCGCAACAGCTCCCGGCCTTACCGGTCACTTCCAAGAGCGACAGCGGGCTCGTCGGTCTCGGTTTCCCACAGCTGCAGGAGATAGTCCTCCACGGCATCCGAGACGGCGAGATCGAAAGCTGTATCGCGTCCGCTGGCGTGCACCCGGACGCGGCACAGCGTGCTCTCCATCCGAATAGGAGTCCGGAGTTCGGGTGAGGGCTCCCGCATCAGTCCGGCCACCCGCAGTTCGCCCTGTGGCGCGTGAAGTGAAGTCTCCACGACATCTTCCCAGGTGTGCGTCACTGGTGGTGGGGGGCGGCGGCCCGCGCCCCCCCCCCCCCCCCCCCCGCGGGGGGGGGGGGGGGGGGGTTTTTTTTGTGGTGAGCCAGGGGGGGGGGCAGCCCGGGGCGGAGGA
>NZ_JAIUKC010000005.1:0-71500 GCF_020177435.1 Saccharopolyspora sp. 7B
CGCCCCCCCCACCCGCGGGGGCGGTGGGGGTTTTGTCTTCCCCGCTCAACCCGTCCTCGCGGGGGGTGGGCCGGGGGGGTTTTGCGGGGTGCCGCCCCCCCCCCCCCCCCAGCCGGACCGGTCCGGTGTGGATGCCGGTATTGATGAGGAGGATGCCGGTCGCAGCGGTGACGAGGCCGTGGTCCTGCGAAGGCAGGCTGTCGACGTCTTCGGGGTAGGTTTCACCGTCGAGCAGGAAGAACTGGTGATAGCTCGCCTCGACGGTTCCCGAGATGGTCAGCGGTTCCGGCATCGTTCCATGCTAGCTGCCGACCACTTCAACGTAGAAGGGATCGAAGTTCATCACTCGGTTGTTCCGGTAGAACGCGTTGAGCTCACGTCCTCCCTGTTGGTTGGCATCCTTAAGGATCATGCGCTGGCTGTATCCGTTGCCGAGGAAGGCTCCTTGGTTAGTGCTGGCGAAGGGGTACTCGTCGCACTCCGTGCCGGGCGGGCGCGGCAAACTTGCTGGACAAGCGGTGTTCCGATTTTTGTTGATGAGCTCGGGATCGGTCTGTCGGGTCAGCGCTGCACTCGTCGGTGAACCCGGCAACCATGATGCCTGAGCATCCGCGATGTGCTGGGCCAATTCGCCGTTGTTGGCGAAGCTGTAGGTCAGCGTCGGTGTGTGGCCGTCCACGTAACGGTCGATGATCCACGCATCGTTTTGATACTCCCCCAAACACCGCTCGGGGATAGCCGAGACGGTCGTCGAGGACTCCAGTTCGCTGTCTGTGGAACCCGCTTCGCGTCTTTCCGTGCATAAGGCGCGGGTTTCGCCTCGTCTCGCCAGTTCCGGCAACTGATTCTGCAGGCCATCGCAGCCATCTTGGTCAACGGCCGGCTGCTCCTGGCATGACGCAAGCACCCAGGGCAGCTGCCAGCACCACTCCCGGGATTCGTCCTGCACGGAACGGGCCGCGGGCAGAACCCCAGGAGTGTGATCGCACTCGACTCTCCACTGCTTCCTCTCCTCTGATCATGACATAAACTAGAAATTTCCAATTGGCAACATGATCAGGCTAGGAGGAACACGTTCAGCGGAGCGGTGAACGCTGCTTGGCTACACGAATGGACTATGAGCTGTTTAGGAGCGTTGGGCCGGCTGGTGGAACGCAGTGAGGTCTCCGGTAGTTGGATCAACGACTAAGAAGATCGATGTCTATCCGGAGAACTCGGTGGGAAGCGTGTCGGTCGGCGCGCGTAAGGATCTGACGGACCGGCAATGGGTGGCGTTGCAGCGGGTGTTGCCGCCTCAGTCCGTGGTGGGTCGTCGTCGTCCGAAGTGGACACGGCGGCAGTTGCTCAATGGGGTCCGTCACGCAGCGAGCCGTGCCGAGCACGGCCGAGATCGAACCGTGCATCGTGAGCGACGGTTTCGCCGCCATGTTCACCTCCCATGAAAAAGACGCCCGTCCGAAGACAGGCGTCGGTTGAAACGGCTTGCGGATGGATCGTTGCTGGTCGAGGGGCCGGTGACGGAGCGGGATGTGTTCGTCAGGAGGCCGTGGGGAACGCGTTCATCCCGTCGACGCGGACATCGATCTGGACCTCGGTCTCGGGTCGTCGGTAGCGCTTGCCTGCCCGTTCACGACTGACGTCGATCAGCAGGTGGCCGTCCTTGCTGATGCGTGCAGCGATGTGCACGCCACCGACGGTCATCGTGGGAGCGGATGTCGGCTCGACCAGCCACAGTGGATCCCCGCCTTCCGCGCACAGCTTCGCCCCGAACGCTCCAGGGACGACGGAGGTGGCGGCGGAGATCTCGTCGTCGCCGTGCAGATCGACGTAGAACCGGTCGTTGGCGGACTCGTGCCGTTGCCAGCGGTCCTGCGGTGACCGGATGCCGAGCGCGGACGTCAACGCGTACTGGATGCGTTCGAGCACGTCGGTCCAAGGCGCCGAACCGGGATCTTCGGAGACCGGTGCGTCGTCACCGGTGGACCAGAGCTGCCGTTCGTCCTCGGCGAGGGCGCAGCACACCTCGGTGCTCGTGCGACGCACGGCGACGACCAAGGCAGCAGCCTGCGGAAGAACGTCGCGCACGAGCTGGGACACCTCCAACATCCGCAGCCGGTAGAGCTGGTCGGCGGCGTGCTCGGCGGTCTCGTCCGCACGAGCGATCCGCTGCGCCAAGTACCGCGAAGGAACAACCGACAACATGACCTCACCTGCCCTTTCTTGTGGAGTGGTCCGTTCGCGCAGCTTGGTTTCGACGCAGTGCCGGACTCTGGGGAGTGGGGCCAGCGACTGAAGTCCTGCCGACCACGACCCGCTTCTATGAACCAACCGGGGTGGCTGGTGAGTCGGTTATGAAGAGGAGCGGCCTGGAGGCTGGATGTCGGTGACGTCCGATGTATGTTCGGTTCGGAGCCGGTAGCGTGGTGCGACACGCCTAGGGGATCTGAAGTGAATTCCGGGCGTGTCGGTCACAGCCGGATAAAGTAATCCCGTCGAGCGGGCTGTTCTGCCTGATCGACAAGGGTGGCATCGGCCCGCCAGGGCCGATGAGGATCGCAACATCGATCACCACCGTCTCGCGCAGCTGGAGCGCGAGTGGCATCGGCCCGCCAGGGCCGATGAGGATCGCAACCAGTCCAACCGACGTGGCCTCTCGGCCGATGGCCGAGTGGCATCGGCCCGCCAGGGCCGATGAGGATCGCAACTACGCCTAGTCGTCGGTCTCAGACCAGCGGTCGCGGTGGCATCGGCCCGCCAGGGCCGATGAGGATCGCAACCGGTCCGCTGTGGACTCGGGGGCGTCGGCCGCCAGGTGTGGCATCGGCCCGCCAGGGCCGATGAGGATCGCAACACCGGCGTGCCCCGCCGCGCCGCCGACGCCCACAGTGGCATCGGCCCGCCAGGGCCGATGAGGATCGCAACCCGAACTCGACGGCGTCGTGTTCGCCGACCCCAAGAGTGGCATCGGCCCGCCAGGGCCGATGAGGATCGCAACCCGTTTCGTCGGACCGAAAGGGTCCTCTGCGGGCGTGTGGCATCGGCCCGCCAGGGCCGATGAGGATCGCAACGACACCGGCACTCCTGGTGAGCTCCGCGGGCAGTTGTGGCATCGGCCCGCCAGGGCCGATGAGGATCGCAACGACCCGGACACGCTCACCCTCGTAGACCGGGACCCCAGTGGCATCGGCCCGCCAGGGCCGATGAGGATCGCAACTACTGCTGGGGAGAGGCCACGATCGCCGACGTCGTGCTGTGGCATCGGCTCGCCAGGGCCGATGAGGATCGCAACCGGGAGGTTCTGCCGACGCTGCGACTGTGAGCAGCCGGTGTGATGCCGACGCGCCAGTGCCGATGGGACGGGACAACAGGTAATCGCTGCGGGTGTGGTTATCTCCGAGGATGGCTTCGTCGTTGCCAGCCGTGGTGTTTGCCGCCGGTGATGTGGGTGAGGCGGTCGGCTTCGGCGGGGTGGAGCAGGTGGAGGGCGTCGTTGTTGCTGGCCCATCGGTGTTCGGCGACTTCGGTGGGGTCGGGGTCTGGTGTGGTGGTACCGGTGAGGTGGGCTTCGAAGAGGAAGTGGACTTTGTTCTCGCCGGTGGATGATTCGGCGTGGGAGGTGCCTGCCCATAGCAGTTTCCCAGCGGTGGTGGTGAGGCGGAGTTCTTCGTGGACTTCGCGGGTCATCGCCTCGGGTGGTGTTTCGCGTCCGTAGGGGTGGCAGCGTCCGCCGGGGAAGCTGAACTGTTCGTCGTCGGGTCCGCGGACGAGTAGGACTCGTCCTGCGGCGTCGCGGATCATCCCGGAGGCCCGCACTGGGAGTGTGGGGCGAGGGTGGCTTTCCGGGATCCAGCGGTGGATTTCGGTGACGGCGCGGGAGAGGTCTGCGGCGGCCCGGTAGCGGTCGGCGGCGGCGACGCGGGGGATTCGCTGGTGGTCGGGGTGAACCAGCAAGGCGCGGGCGCCTGCGAGGAGTGGTGCGTGTGAGTCCTCTTGCTCGTCTGGTCCGATGTGGACGACGTTGTCGACGTGGATGCCGTGGTGGTGGGCGAGGGTTTCGAATGCTTGCGGGCCGGTTCCGGTGACGTGTCCGGTTCGGTGGGAGAAGTGGGTGGTGTCGAGCAGTGGGCCGAGTTCGGCGCGGATGAGGTCGGCGTGTCCGGTGTCGGCGGCGGCGAGGTTCGAGCTCACGGCGAGCCGGAGTTCCGGGTGGGCGTCGCGCAGTCCTGCCAGCAGTGCTCGTGCGGTCGGTGCGAGCAGCAGTGGCCGTGGTGAGTGCAGGAGGCAGCGCACTTTCCTCTCGGGCAGCGCGAGTTCCTCGGCGAGTTGGGCGACTAGGTGCGGCGTGGTGCGGGCGCGGGGGTAGAGCGTGCGGCGCAGTACGTCGGCGACGGTGGCTTCGTCGTGGGGTGACGCCGCTGCCAGGGCAGCGGGGAGCGTCGGGCCGCTGGTGGCGGCGAGGGCGCCGATGCTGAAGGAGACCAGCCGGATTCCGTGGTGACGGGCGCTCATCTCTGCGGCCTCCGGTGGCCGGGGCGATGGTTCGCGGGTTGTTCCAGGAGCCGGGCGAGTGCGGCGAGGTTGTTGCGAACGGTGATGAGCTTCCTGCGCAGGGCGGGAACGCTCATCGCGGTGGTCTGCTCCGGGCAGAGCACCTTTCCCGCGCCTGGTTGCGGGGATTGGGGAGTGTCCGGGCTGGCGGCGATGCCGGGGATGACGTGCCCTGTTTCGTACATCCAGACCACGAGCTGGGTTCGTGAGCGGGCTCCGGTGCGGCGCAGCAATATGCTGGCCTGGGATCGGATTCCGGCGCAGCTGCGTTGCAGGTGGGCGGCGATCTCCGCGTTGGTCCATCCGCGGCTGATCAGTCGGGCGAGAACGAGTTCGGTGTGCGAGAGCACGGCGTCGAGGTCGAGCCGTTCGGTGCGATCGGGCGATTCGAGCATGGGGTTCTCCTTCCGGTCGTGGTGTCAGAGCGTGCTGAGGCGGGTGAGTGCGGCGTCGATGGCGGCGCGGGCGGCGGTGAGCGTGCGGTGCAGGTGGGAGGCGGCGCGGCTGCGGGCGGCTGCGGAACCCAGCGGGGGAGGGCTGGCCGGGCGTCGGGCGTGGTCGGGGAAACCGGGCTGGCCGGGCGCGACGTGGCCGCTTTCGTACATCCAGATCACCAGGCCGGATCGGGTCGTGGCCCCGGTTTTGCGCAGCAGGTGCCGGATGTGGCATTTGACGGTGTCTTCGCTGCGGTAGATGCGGGTGGGATGGCGCTGTTGGTCAGCCCGCACGACACCAGCCGCGCGACCTCCAGTTCGGCGGGCGTGGGCGCGGCGTGCAGCTTCAACGGGGCGATCCGGTCGGGGTGTGGGTGGGTCATGGTCTTCCTCCGTTCCGTGGGTTGGCGCGGGCCCAGGCGCGTGCTTTGGCGGCGACGTCGGTGTCGTCCTGCCAGGGTTTGCTGACGCGCACGGTGTCGATCAGCGCGTGGTCGTCGCGCTTGCCGCGCTGATCGCCGGTGTGCACGGTGAAGTGGCCGTCGGGTCGTCCCCAGCGCAGCGTGATCCCGCGGGCGCGGTCGTAGTGCCATGCGCAGGGCAGCCCGTAGGTGCGAGTGGTCATCGGGTGAGGTCCTGTTCAGGGACGCGGAGCGCCGCAAGCTGCTGGGAGTGGCCCCGCAAGGCAGCCGGGCTGGCCGGTGACGCTCGGGGGAGCACGTCACGCGGCCGGCTACCGGCACCCGCCGAGGGGCGGTCAGGTGCCGGTGCACCCCGGAATGGCGGTCGGGGTCCGTCCGATCCGGGGAGTTCGGGTCAGCGCTGCTGGCCGGGAAACACCTAGGTGCGGGTCGCGCAGCGCGGGGGAGTGGTCGGGCAGAGCCCGCCGAAGCGATCGAGGCACTTCGCGAAACCGCGCAGTGAAGCCGCGAGCCGGGTGCAGTCCTCCGCGGTCACGACGACCGGCTTCTCCACCGCAGCCACGAGTTCGAGAAGCCGCTGCTCAATGCCGCGAGCCTGCTCGACCACCTCACCCGCGTTCGGAGGTGAGCCCGTCGAAGTCGGTGATGCGGACATGGGACCTCATTTCCTCGGCGTGGCCGGTGGATCACCGCGTGTCGTGCGGACTGCTGGCTCGACGAGATCGGTAACTTGTGTACTCGAAGAGGGGCGAAGTGGAAGCTTCCTCGCCATCGAGACTCTGATGAAGGTACCGTAACTCGTGTACTCAACTTGAGTACATAACTGAACGGGTGAACTTGGTCGGCGGTGCGACGTTCGTGCTCCGAGGTCAACTGGAGGTAGATGTGGTCCGGCAGCTCCCACCTGCGGTCATGAAGATCGTGATGGGCAACGAACTCGCACGGCAGCGGACGAACGCGGGGCTCACGCAAGCCGACGCCGCGACGGTCCTGCGCTGCACTCAGCAGAAGATCGCCCACATCGAGTCGGGCAGTGGCATCCGGGCGATGGAGCTGGACGCGTTGCTCGAGGCGTACGGGGCGGAAGAAGTCGACCGGGCGTACGCGCGGGACCTTCAGGCCGAAGGCAACCGCCGGGCCAAGCGTGGTGCGTTCAGTTCGAGGTTCCGGCAGCACCTGCGCTTGCTCGTGGACATGGAACCCAGCTGCAACCGCTTCTTCTCGTACCAGTCGATCGTTCCCGGCCTGCTCCAGACCGAGAGCTACATGCGGACGTTGTTCCGCGCCTGGCGGCCATCGCCGACGCAGGAGCAGATCGACCGCGATACGGCGGACAGACTCGCTCGACAGCAGGTGCTGAACAACACAGACCGCGAGTTCTGGTTCATCATCGACGAATCGGCGCTCTGGAGGGTCACGGGAAGCTCCGCGATCATGAAGGAGCAGGTCAACCGTCTCATCGAAGCGCTCGACCGTCCCAACATCGAGCTCCAGGTGGTGCCGTTCAACGCCGGTTACTACATGGGCCAAGGCCACGAGTACACGATCTTCGGGTATGACACGAAGCCGCCGGTCAGTATCGTTTACCTGGAGCAACACGACGGCGGGGTGTACGTGGACGATGGCAAGCGGACGGCGCGCTACCTGACGCTGTGGGATCAGCAGAAGGCCGCAGCGGTCGGTCCGGAGGAGACGCGTCGTCTGCTGCTCGACTTCGGCCGCACCCTGTAGTGGCTGCTCCAGAAGAGCACGGCATACGAGGGAAAGCAGCAGGGAATGACTTCCAAGAACACGGGCTCGGCCGGTCGCGCGGAAACGGGGGGCTGGTTCAAGAGCTCGTACAGCCACCCGAACGGCAACCAGTGCGTTGAGGTGTGCTTCGGTGCCGATCTCGTGCGCGTTCGCGACAGCAAGGAACACGGGGAGGGCCCGGTGCTGGGGGTCTCGGCTGCACGGTGGGCCGCCTTCATCGAGTTAGTGGGACGTTCCTCGGAACGCTGACGGTTCAACACGACGAACATCGTGGAGGTCGCCGCCATGACCAGCACCGAGCTACGGCACCTGTCGTGGCGTGTGTCCAGCTATTCCGGCGGATCCGGCAACTGCGTCGAGATCGCAGCCCTGCCGTCGGGAGCACGCGCGGTCCGCGACACGAAGGACCGCGATGGCGGCGTCCTCATCCTGGACGCCTCCGCATGGACGACGTTCCTCGCCCGCATCCAGCAGGGGAACTCGCTCGAATGACCGCGTAGCCGAGCTCGAGAGGTACGCCGCAGTCAACCTCGCTGAGATCGATCGTCCCGGTGGATCACCGTGATCGTGTCGTCGCGATCGGTCGCGCTGTGCACGGCTTCCAGGAAAATGTGGCTCTGCACTCCGGAATGACAGCTCGGCCGTAGGACTACGCCTCGTTTCGCCCCACGAGCCGCTGCGGGTTCTCCGGCATTCCGGCGGCGCTGTCGAAAGCTCGGAAAATGGATGGGGTGTCGGCTTCTGCGTCGACCTGTCGGCTCTGGCCGACGCGTCGGAGGGCGTGCAGGCGACGATCGAGGTGATGGGGTAGCGGACGGTCGGCGACATCAACGCGCCTTCGGATGCGTTCGGGCACGACCGCCTGGCCGAAACCGTGGCCGACTTTTGCGCCCGGTGGAACGAAGGCGTGAGCAACCTGGTCGACGACGCCGAGGAGATCTCCGGGCGTCTGGCACAGTGCCTGCAGGACTACCGGCAGACCGGAAGCGGCCCGCGCGCACTTCGAAGGAATCATCCAGATCAGCAGCGGTGATTGCTCGGCGGCCGAGTTATGGCGGAGCTGGGGGCGACGAGCGACCTGCGGGCGCTCATCCCGGGATACGCCGACGCCGTGCTGTCCACGGGGACGCACCTGCGCTCCTACGGTGACTCGCTCCACGAAGCCGGAGCGGAGCTGGTTCGACGATGCTGTCGATGTCGTAGGCGACGCATCGGCCACGTTGGCGAAGACGGAGGCCTCCTTGGTCAACGCGGTGCTGCACCATCCCGAGATGGTCGCCAGCCACGTAGGTGGCGCGGCGTTGACCGCAGTCAGCGCAGCAGGGGAAGTGGCCGGAGTCGCGCTCGACGCCACCAGGGCGGGAGCGGTGGCCGGTGTGCCGCTCGGCGGGGTGTCGACCGGCGGGCATCGCCGCCGGTGTCGGCACGATGGGCGTCGTCATGGCTGGACTCGCGAGCGAAGCCGCCGGCGACGACAGCACCGAGGTCTTCGACACCGACGACGACGCAGCTGAGGAGACGACGCAGGCAGCTCCGAACTGACCTGATCGCACCAACGCGCTGGCGAGTTTTACGAAGACCTCATCCGGGAGCACGAAGAGAAACTCGAGGTGTACCAAGCTGATCCCGACGCCTACGACGACAAGGGCTTCCTGAAGAACGTGCCGAAGGACGAGACCCGCTAGAAGATCATCGACAGCAGGGTCGGGCATCTGCAAAAGGAGATCCAGACCTTCCGCGACAACATCGACAAGGTTTACCGAGGTGAGCAGTGGGCGAAGACGACTTGACCGTCTCCCTGGAGACGTTGCGCCAGGTGTTCAACGAGGCCCTCGACAACCTCGAGGAGCGGGTAGGGCACACCGTCGAACTCGACGAGGACTTCTTCTGGTCCATCCCCCGCGAAGCGCTCTACGACCCGTACGCCACACCTGATCCCGAACAGCTCACCCTCGGCCAGCTGACGGCGTCGTGGGACTCGCTCAAGCGGATGCACGCCAACGGAGACCACATGAACGAATACACCCTGGTGTGGATCGCCGAAATCCTGCAGGCGCTCGGGCAGCGCGCTCGCTGAACGCGCCGCCCGGAGTCTTTCGGGACGTTCGCTTCGGCCACGGCAGTGGTCGGACGATGTCCCGGGTGTTGCCATCAGAGGTGGCTCCACTGCTCCTGGCCTCGGTTGGGAGCTGATAGCGTGGCGCGACACGCCTAGGGGTTCCCAACCGATTCCCGGGCGTGTTGATCTCGGACGTGTAACTTGCCAGCTCCAGCAGGGGTGTTTCCCCTGATCGAGCAGGGTGGCATCGGCCCGCCAGGGCCGATGAGGATCGCAACCGGGCCGCATGGGACAAGATCCTCACGGATCGGTGTGTGGCATCGGCCCGCCAGGGCCGATGAGGATCGCAACAGCGCCTGGAACCTCGAAGCCGAGGCACATCGCCAGGTGGCATCGGCCCGCCAGGGCCGATGAGGATCGCACCGGCATTTCCGGCGATGACGGGGTGGAGTTCCTGGCCGGGTGGCATCGGTCCCGGCACGAGCGGCAGACGTTCCCTAAGAACTGCTAACAGAAGGTTTGGGTGCGTCGGTGTTGGATGAGGCAGGTGGTGAGTTGGAGGAGGCTGTCGTGGATGTCGGCGCGGCGTTCCCAGCGAATGCGTAGACGGCGTGGCCAGTGCAGCCAGCCGAGGCTGCGTTCGATGACCCACCGGACGACTCCGAGGCCGGATCCGTGCTCGTCGCCGCGGCGGGCGATCACGGGTGTGATGCGGCGATGCCGGAGCAGGCGCCGGTATTTGTCGTGGTCGTAGGCACGATCGGCATAGACCGCGTCCGGCCGGAAGCGGGGCCGTCCGCGTCGTCCTCGGACACCGGGAACGGTGTCGATCAGCGGGATCAGCTGCGTGACGTCGTTGCGGTTGCCACCGGTCAACGTCACCGCCAGTGGGGTTCCGCGCGCATCGGAGATCATGTGGTGCTTCGAGCCCGGCCGGGCGCGGTCGACTGGACTCGGCCCCGTTTTGGGCCGCCTCGCATGGCCCGCACGTGGGAGGCATCGACTACTGCACGGGAGAAGTCGAGCTGGTCGGCCCCGCGCAGCTTGTCCAGCAGCACCTGCTGGAGTCGCGTCCACACATCGGCTTCGTGCCAGTCACGTAACCGGCGCCAGCACGTCATCCCCGAACCGAATCCCAACTCCTGAGGCAGAAACTCCCACTGGATACCGGTGTGCAGCACGAACAAGATGCCCTGCAACGCTTTCCGGTCATCGATCCGGGGCCGCCCACCCTTCTCCGGCACCCGCGTGTCCTGCGGCAGCAAGGGTTCGAGCAGTTCCCACAACTCGTCGTCGACCTCCCACGGTCGCCGCCGGGCCACCAGACACCTCCACAACGACAACAAGACCAACCTACGACCACCGTGCCACCAAGATCAGTTTTGTTACAAGTAGTAACGCTCGGCAACTAGACCGGATGCCAGGGCATGGGACTGTCGGTCACGAGGCGGAACGCGGTGGTGTTCGGGCTTTGTTGACCTGTGCCGACGGGTTCGCCAGTTCCTCGTAGGCGCTGGCTTGGAGGGTGTAGAGCTCGTAGTACAGGCCGTGTTTCGCGAGGAGTTGTTCGTGGGTTCCGCATTCGGCGATGCGGCCGTGGTCGAGTACGACGATGCGGTCGGCGTGGCGGATGTTGGCGAGCCGGTGGGTGACGATGACCGTGGTGCGGTTGCGGCCGTTGTTCGCAGAGCGGGTGGCGTGCTGCAGGCCGGCGAAGACGCGGGCTTCGGCTTCGGCGTCGAGGGCCGCGGTGGGTTCGTCCGCGATCAGCACGGAGGCGTCGTGCCGGTAGATGCCGCGGGCGATGCTGAGACGTTGCCACTGGCCGCCGGAGAGGTCGACGCCGTCTTGGAATTGGCGTGACAGCATCGTGTCCGCGCCACGAGGGAGGGTATCGATCACGTCGTCGGCGCCGGATTCGCGCAGGGCGGTGGTCCAGCTCTGATCCGAGTCGCTGTGGTATCGAGCCGGCCGATTCGGATGTTGTTCTCGGCTGTCATGGGCCATTGCGCGGGGTCTTGTGCGATCAGGGCGATGCGGTTGTGGATGGTGTGCGGTCGCGCTGTTACCAGGTCGACTTCGTCCCAGGTCACGGTGCCGGTCGTGGGCGGGTACAGGCCGGTGAGGAGTTTGCCGAGCGTGGTCTTGCCGGAGCCGTTGCGGCCGACCAGCGCGATGACCTCTCCGCGGTGAACGGTGAAGTCGATGTCGCGCAATGCGGGGGTTTCCGCACCGGGGTAGGCGAACGAAACGCCTTCGAAGCGGATCGTTGCCGGGTCGGGCGGTGCATCGATGGTGCCTGGATTGCCGCGTCGCGTCCGGGCTTCGCGGAGGAACTGCTGGTAGAAGCGCAGGTAGAACGAATGCTCGTAGAGCTGGTTGATCGAGACCATCGTGGTCGACAGGGCTGAGGATGCGGTGCGCAGCGCCACGACGGCGGTGCCTGCCAAGGCCAGCGGCATCAACCCGGCGTACAGCAGCAGCCCCAGGATCACGAAGGCAAGTCCTGATCCGACGCCGCTGAGGAGATCGCCGAGCAGTTGCACCGCGCTCTTGCGGTGCTCGGCACGAATCGCTCGAGCCGTGACGTCCGCGGTGATCCGGCGATGTTCGCTCAGCAGCGGCTCTTGCAGTCCGAGCGCGTGCCGTTCGGTGGCGACATCGCGCGCCACCAGGAGGTTCTCGGCGACGTGCAGCTGGAGTCGTCGCTGGACCATGTTCAAGAACGAGCTGTATCCGATCTTCGCCGCTCGCATCGCGGCTCCCGCGTCGGCGGCGGCCGAGATCAGCAGGGCGGGGAGCAACCAGATGCTGAACAGGCTCGTCGTGACGACCGCCGCGATCAAACGGACCAGTGACGCGGTGACCGCGCCGACCAGGCGGACGCTGGCCTCCAGCGAAGTGATTCCGTGCGCCCCTCCCTGGCGCGCCAGTTCCTGGAAATCCGCGTCGTCCCATACCAGCAGCGGCACGGCGGACACGGCGACGTTGAGCTCATCCTGCGCAATGGCCCGCACCAGCGGCACGAGTGCCGATTGGGTCGCTTGCACCGCGTGATCGAGGGCGGTGCTGACCAGGAACAGGGCTGAAACAGCGGCGATCGCGGGCAGCGAGTTCAGCACCCGCTCGGGCGTCGGCCCCTCCGCCAGCAGCGAAGACAGAACTTGGGCTGTGGCGAACAGTCCGAACGCGGTGCTGCAGCCCGAGGCCAGCTGGGCTGTAGCCGCCAGACACGTCCGCAGCGGCGAGGTCGACCACGCCAACCGCACCACCAAGGCGATCGCGACAGGAAGCGCACGGACCATTTGCCACGTCCCGGACGCGGCCACTTGCTGATCGACCTCCGCCCACGAGGGCGGCTTGAGCTGGTCGACCCCGATCAGCGCAGCACTGGTCGGGTGTGAATCCGTCATGTGCCGCCCTGACCTTCCATGAAGATTCCTGCCCGACTTGGTTCGGCGACTACTTTCCCGGCGAATGACGGGATTTCGTCGTTCGGGCCAGCACACAGCAGTTCGCTGGTCCTGCGCCAGACTCCAAATGTGCTGCGCCGTTCCGGTGACGGGTACGTTTCCTCCGACGAATGGATGATCTTCGAGCTACGCTCACTGGGGTCTAGACGAGTGGTTGGGGAGTATGGGTGACGGGTTCCGCGTTGATGTCGAGGCGATCAAGATCGCAGGGCTCGGCATCGCGGAGTTGATGGCATCTCTCGCCGCGACGCAGGTCGACGACGTGGATGCCACTCCCGGAGCCGTGGGGCATCCCGGCTTGGCATCGGGTGTGGCCGGCTTTTGCGACAGGTGGCAGGTCGGGGTCGACAACTTGACCAAGGACGGCGAGCAGCTGTCCAGGAACCTCATCGATTGCGCGGGCACGTACCTCGCGATCGAGCAGGATCTGGTGTTCGCCCTCGGCGGTAGCGCCGAGGACCTGGTGGATGCGGAAGGCGGTGCACGCCCGCCGGATCCGGCGACGGTAAAGCCGCCGCGAGTGCGGCCAGGAATGGCCTCGCCGACGCGCGCGGAGTTGGGCGAAACCGCTGACCCGCTTGCGCTCGTTCCCGGTGATCCGCTGGCAGTGGCGACCACGGCCTCCTCGTTGTCGCGGTACGGGCAGTTGCTGTCGGAGACCGGTGAGAGCCTGCGGACGTTGGATTCGAGCGGGTGGGAAGGCAAGGCGGGTGACTCGTTCCGGGCGTACTTCGACGGCGAACCCCAGCGGTGGGTCCTCGCCGGCGAATCGTTCGGGTCGGCGAGCACGTCCTTGGACTCCTTCGTCCACACCTTGAGGTGGGCTCAGGAACAAGCGCGCGAGGCTCTCCGTCTGTGGGACGAAGGGCAAGCCGCCACGGAGCGCATGCTCGAAGACCGTCGCTCCTCGGCAACCCCCGCGCCGGAAACGGTTGATCCGGGGGAGCCGGTACGGGCCCGAGCGCGGGAAGCGTTGCAGCGGGCGCGGGAACAGCTCGACACGGCCGGGCAGCAGAGCGCGAAGATCGTCGCGGGAGCTCAGGCCGCAGCGCCGCGGGAACGCGGGCTTGTCGACGGCATCGGGGACGCACTCGAAGCGATCGGGGACGCGCTCAGTGCAGTCGGTGGAGCGGTCGCTGACATCCCCGGCAACTTCTTGCACAACAGCTTGGACTCGGTGGCCGATGTCGGAGATGCCGTCGGAACAGCAGTCGGAGCGGGCATCCAAGGAGTCGGCCTTCTCGGCGGCGAACTGCACGAACTCGGCGGTGAAGCGGCGAGCACGGTGTTGAGCAGCGCGGGACGCGCTCTCGGAAGCGCGCCCCTGGAAGACGCGGGGAGAACCGCCGAGATTGTGGGCGACCAGCAGGCCGATGTGGCACGAACGACTATGCGTTCGGCCGGAGAATCGGTGATCAACTGGGCCGACGGTGAGGCTGATTTCGTACGCCAACGCGCCGACGAAGCCGCGGAAGCACTCGGCGCCGAAGACCCTACCGGTGAAGGAGCTGACCCTGAACCGCACTACGTGATCATCGATCCGGAGCGCTATCCGAAAACGTCGCTGCACATCCTGCAGGCGCAAGAAGGAATCTCGTTCCGCGGCGACGAGTCGACCGCGTACCCGAAGCAGCAGCCATCGGTCCTGACCTACGACCCGCCGGGCAATGAGAACAACGAGCGTCGGGGAGACGCGTTGCGGGGAATTCCCGCGCGTGGCAGGGAAGGTCTGGACCGCGACGAGTATCCACCGGCGGTGTTCAGCGAAGGAGGCGACCAGTCCAGCGTCAAGTACCTTCCCTCGCGCGACAACCAGGCGGCCGGCGCCTCGATGGGGCGGCAGATGCGCAGCCTCGACGATGGTGACGCCGTCCGCATCGTGGTCGGGTGATCGCGATGGGTGACCCGTTGCTGAACTTGATCCTGATGTCCAAAGGGCCGTTCGGACCTAACCGGGCAGTCGACTTCGGCACCAGCTCTGGTCCGCTGGGCGAGTTGAGCGCGCTGCTGTTGCAGCGCAACGGTTTCGCCTTGTTCAACGCGGGTGTTCAGGTGTTCCGTGGCGGCGCGGGCGGTATTGGTCCCGAGCTGGCGGAGTGGAACTCGCCGCACGCGTGGAAGGACACGTACGGGGCACTCGCCGATGATCTCTTCTGCTTCGGCCAAGACCTCTTCGGTGTCCAGTTCGCGATCACCGGTAACCGGACCGTGGTCACGTTCGACCCGGAGAACGGGCAGCGCGCCAGTATCGGCTCGTCCTTGCAGGATTGGGCGGAGTGGCTGCTGGCGGACCCCAACGTCCGCGGCGCGCACGGCTTCGCAACCTCGTGGCAGGACGAGTTCGGCGCGTTGACGATGCAACAGCGACTCATCCCTCGCCGGTTCTTCGTGTTCGGCGGAACGTACGATCGCAACAACGTCACCAGCATGGATGCCGTGGAGGCCATGCGGATCCGCGGGCCACTCGCACGACACGTCCACGACCTGCCCAAAGGAGCGAACGTGCAGCTAGGCGGAGAGCAGAAGCCGACCCGCGCGGAACTCCAGCTCGTTGCCGACTACGGGCAGATCCACCTGTTCGACCAGGCCGACGCGACGGTCGACGTGTCCGAGGAGTGGACCGATCAGCTACTGGATCTGCGCATCGGCTCCGACCCCGACGAGCCGACGCTGATCGGCTTGGGCACCGCGCGCAGCGCGAAGGTGCCCTTCGTCCTGGAACTGCTCGCCCAGGCACCGGATCAACACGTGCAGCAGGGATGGGACCACGTCGTGGAAGCGAGCATCGAATCTCCTAGCGGGGTCCTCGTCCTGAACGGGCCTACCGCGGCGAAGAGCAAGGTCATCGAAATCCAGGTGCGCCCTGGGAGCTACCGAGTGCGCCACCACTCGGGGGGCCTGGACACCGTCTCCGACGACGCCCTCGACGGCGACGACCACTATGGACTCTTGCTCTGGCCCGAGCCCTACCGTGAGCCGGAGGTCATCAAGGCTGTAGCCGAGTGATTTCCGTGGCGCGTCGCCCATGGGTTTGGGCGCCGTCGGGCGACAGCTGGCGTCGAATCCCCGTTGCGAGAACTTGAGCGTGGAGCGCCTGTCCTTCTTTTGTCGGGGACGCGCATGTACTTCGTGCACGAATGCTGTTCCTGTTGGCCTTGACGCGATATGGCGCGTTGCGTGCCCGAGGGGTATCACGCCACGTCCTTCGCCACGTTGGCGGAACATGCATCCCCGACGGACGTGGACCCGTGCTGTTAATGCTGGTTCGGAGCCCAGAGCGTGATGCGACACGCCTGGGGGTTCCGAACTGGTTCCCGGGCGTGTTGGTGACGGCTAGGTAACTTCTCTGCTGAACCGGGGATGTTATCCCTGATCATGCAGGGTGGCATCGGCCCGCCAGGGCCGATGAGATCGCAACTTCGGGGTCAGCCGGGCACCGCAGAGCGCCCAGCCGTGGCATCGGCCCGCCAGGGCCGATGAGGATCGCAACGCCGACGGGGCCGGGCAGTGCCAGCCCCCGCACCTCGGTGGCATCGGCTCGCCAGGGCCGATGAGGATCGCAACTCCCATGCTCTCGAAGTCGCCATCATCGTTCGTTAGTGGCATCGGCCCGCCAGGGCCGATGAGGATCGCAACGCTCGGGCCAACGTGAACGGCCTGTACACCCAGATTCAGGTGGCATCGGCCTGCCAGGGCCGATGAGGATCGCAACCTCTCCGCCACGCGTACGGCTCCTCGCGCTCGACAGGTGTGGCATCGGCCCGCCAGGGCCGATGAGGATCGCAACGAGTAGAAGATGCGCTGAGTGGCCAGCGCCTGGAACGTGGCATCGGCCCGCCAGGGCCGATGAGGATCGCAACAGTCGGGTCCGCGGATCAGCGGAGGGCTCGGTCCGCGGTGGCATCGGCCCGCCAGGGCCGATGAGGATCGCAACGACAACGCTGCCGTCGCGCTCGCCGAGGGGGCGGCGCGTGGCATCGGCCCGCCAGGGCCGATGAGGATCGCAACGAGGACTGCGGGCACATCGCGGTGCAGGGGCAGACCCGTGGCATTGGCCCGCCAGGGCCGATGAGGATCGCAATCGCTGCTCCAGGTATCCCCTAGTTGGCGTTGACGTCGGCGTGGCATCGGCCCGCCAGGCCGATGCGGATAGCAACGTGTGGGCGTTTGGGCGGTGACTGGTAGAGGCCAAGATGTAGAGCTTCGTTGACAGGTCGCACCTGCCCTCCTGGGGTTTCCGCTGTAGTGGAAATACGGTCGAGGTAACGTGATCGAACTTATTGGTGAACGCCTGGCCTTGCCCTATTTTGATGTTGCGAATTGGCGAAAAGTGGGCTTGCTGGGGAAGTGTCTCTTGCTGGAGTAGATCTGTGCCAATAGTTGATTCCTGTTTGATCGGTTGGTGGCGATCCGGTGGATTTTACGAGGAGAATCGCCGAATCTGTGCTTTTTTTCGTGATTTCGGTGTTGAACCGGAAGTGTTAGAGCCGCTTCCGATGGCAGCGTTGAGGAACGAGGCAATAGGCTCTCCCCTGTGCCATCAGGTTGCTGCGGTCGACAGTCGTGGCAGGGTGTCCGACAAGCTGCTGATCAGCTTTCTTGGCTGGCAGCCTGGCGACCGCCTGGTGATCGAACTTGCCGGGAGCCTGGTGGCTACGGCCCGTCGGTGTGGCCGTTCTCCCGTTGTGCTGCGTTCGGACCGATACCTGAGATTGCCGGTGTCGGTGCGCGGCGCGTTGGGGTTGCGTGGCGGTGGCCGGGTTTTCATGGTCGCGGTGCCGCACGTTGATGCTGTGCTCGTTCACCACGTCTCCGTTCTTGATGACATGGTGACCGGTTACTACGAGTTGGATCAAACTTAGTGGCTCTGGAGTGGGAGGGGTTGTGGGTTTCTCGAGTTCGGGGTCCGCCGAGATCGGCGCGATTCGCACACTTCTCGCTGCCATGGATATCGACCCGTCCGGCTTGATCGGCGAAGCGGGTGCCGGGGACGAAAGGCCGACTTTCGCGGAATACCTACCGAAAGTCGAGAAGGCGGTGTCGGAGTCCAGTGCTCGCGTGTACGCGCCGTACTGGCGTCGGCTGATCCAGGCGTGGGGTGGGCGCAGGTTGGATGAGCCGAGCGCTTCCGAGATCAAACAGCTCGCGTGGCGGATGAAGGAAGAGGCCGTCGCCCGAAGGAACACGCGCGGTGGGCGTAGTGCCGCGGAGCATTTCGTTGGTGCGGTGCGCTGCATCTACAGCCATGCGGAGTCCGACGGGTTGATCGATGAGGCGAAGAACCCCGCTCGCCGGGTTGCCAAACCTCGTCGCCTGCCGAGCACGCGTCGGGCCTTGCCGTCCAGCAGGATCGCGGAACTCAACAAGGTCTCCTCGACTACGGGGAACGACCCGGATTTGGACGCCCTTCTGCTTCGGCTGCACATGGAGACGGCTTGTCGTCGTGGTGGAGCGTTGGCGGTTCGTCCGCGTGATCTGGATGTGGATCAGTGCTTGGTCTTGCTGCGGGAGAAGGGGGAGACCGTGCGTTGGCAGCCCGTGTCGCCGACGTTGATGCGAGCGCTGCAAGAGCATGCCCGGGCTCGGGGCGATGACGATCCCGACGGGCAGCTGTTGCGTTATGTCGGTGGTGCTCCGATTTCGCGGCGACGGTACGACCACCTGTGGCATCGGCTCGGCCGGCACCTGCCGTGGGTGGCCGCCCAGCAGATCACCACGCATTGGTTGCGGCACACCACGTTGACCTGGGTCGAGCGGCACTTCGGCTACGCGGTCGCGCGGGAATTCGCGGGGCACGCGATCGGCAGCGGCGACGGCGGCGCCACTGCGACCTACGTGCGCGCCGATCTCCACGAGGTGGCCACGGCGTTGGCTGCGTTGACGGGAGAACCTCACCCGTTGGCCGGGGCCCGGCGGTGAACTGAACCGGGAGCCGTGAGCAGACAGGTGCGCCTGCTCACGGCCGTACGGCCAGCCGGAACTCACCCGCTAAGGCACTGCGGTCATTGATCTCCTCCAGTGGTTTGTGCGAGTGGGTGCGGTTCTCCTGTGAGGGCGGCGAGCGCAGCGGCGGTTTCGTCGATTCCGGCTCGGATGTAGGTCGTGGTGGTGCCGTCCCCGCCGCTGTCGGTGTGCCCGGCGTACGCGCGGGCGACGGCGTAGCCGAAGTGGCGCTCCACCCAGGTGAGGGTGGTGTGGCGGAGCCAGTGGGTGCTGACCTGCTGGGTAGCGACCCAGGGCAGGTGGCGTCCGATGCGGGTCCAGAGGTGGTCGTAGCGGCGGGTCGTGATGGGGTCGCCGTTGCGATAGCGCAGCAGCGGCCCGCCGGATGCGGCGGCACCGCGGTGTTCGGCGTGTTCCTGGAGTCCGCGCATCAACGTCGGTGAGACCGGTTGCCAACGGGCCGTGTCGCCTTTCTCCTTCAACAGCACCAGGCACTGCTGGGGATCCAGATCTCGTGCCGTGAGTGCCAGTGCTCCGCCACGGCGGCAGGCGGTTTCGGTGTGCAGCCGAATCAGGAGCGCGTCGAGCAGTGGGTCGTTTCCGGTGGTCGCTGCGATCTGGTTGATCTCGGTGAGTCCGGAGTCGGGAAGGCCGCGTCGTGTGGTGGGCAGCCTTCTCGGCTTGGGGACTCGTTTGGCGGGGTTGTCGCCTTCGGCGATCCAACCGTCGGCGACGGCGTGGTTGTACACGCAGCGCAGCGCAGCGATGAGGTGTTCGGCCGCGCCCCGGCCGCCGCGGGCGTTGCGGCGGGCGACCACGTGGGTCTTCACGTGCTCGGCCAGCTGCTTGATCTCCAACGCGGTCGGTTCGTCGAGCCGGCGCTGCCCCCAGTGTTCGACGGCGCGGTTCCAGTACGAGCCGTAAACCCGTTTCGTGCCCGCCGAAACGGCTTGGGCGACTTTCGGGATGTAGTCGGCGAAGGTCGGTGCGATCTGCGTGGGCTGCGGGTGGGCGACCAGGTCCTCCGGGGACAGACCCATGCGTGCGAGCACGAGGCGTGCCGCGTCGAGTTCGGCGTCGGAAGCGCAGTGGTGCTCGTTCATCCGTGCTCACCGCCGAACATCCGGGTGTGGGGCTCGGCGAGCAGGGCGGCCAGCACCGGCATGGTGTGCACCGCCAGTGCGTCGTGGTCTGGTTCTGCGGCGAGCAGTACCCGCTGTGCCGGCCGAAGTGCGCACCAGTGACGCACGGCCGCGGGCAACCGCAGATATCCCTGCGAGGTCAAGGAGAACACGCCGTCCTCGTGGCAGGCGACCATCACCGAGCCTTCGACCGCACGGATCTCGAGGCGTTGCCCGGCGGCCCAGCCCAGGGAGCGCAGCACCGACCGGTCCGAGACTCGTCCACGGCAATCCACCGATGCCACCGCACACATCCGGGGGACCCCACCGGGCGAGATGGCGAGTTCCGGCAGCGGCAGCTCCCGGCGAACTCGCCCGCCCATCGGCGTCGGTCCGGACGCCGAACTCCTCGGCGGGACCACACCCGGCATCGTCCGCTCACCCACGACGACCACCACCACAGGCCGCCGAACAGCACAACAAGGCGGCAGCGCCCGAAGCGCTTACCGCCTTGCCGACTACATCATATGATCCATCTTGTGGTAGCGAATCCGCTACGCGTGCGTGTCCGAGGGGGGCTTGTGCACTAACCACACGGCTCCTGCTTCCGACATAGTGACGAGCAGGCGCTGAGGTCGGTGCCCCGCCGTCCGTTTGGAGGGCAGCCGGGGACACCGGACGGGACATGGGTGATCGGCCCTCTGATCTGGGTAAATGCCCGTTCGGGACACGTGCTGCTGGTGTCCCGAGGTGTCCCCGAAACGGCGGGGGCTTGCTGGCGTGTCAACTTGAGAACGCCAACCACATGTCCTGACATGGTGGATCGTGCTCCGCGTTGCCCTTGGTGATCGAGAGTCGACTTGTTGTGCTACGTCGATTAAGGCGATTCATTTAGTGGGGAGTAGAATAGAGGTTTATCCAACCTGGCCTCCTCGGTTCGCGGGCCGGTAAAGCGCGTAGAGATCGCCGCAGCGATTTCGGATGTGTGGGATTTTGCAAAGTGTCAGATCGTCTGGTCTGCGGAATCTTGAGGGAGTGGAGGTTCGCGGCCGGAGGTTGGCCGTGTTGACGTCCAACGGGTGGCGGGTTCGGATTTGAAAGGTTGGGGAATCAGGCGGGGGCCGTGCGGCGTGTATGGTCTTCCGTAGCGGGCTCGCCGATCACAATCCTCGTCCGCAGTAGTCATCTGGACTGCAAAAACATCGGCGCGGGAGTAATGGACGTCAAGGGGTTCGTGGCTTCGAATCTCGCTGTCCCGACTGGCGAGAGGGTTTCCGCAGTTCAGGGCCTACGGAGGTCCTCTTGTTTGTTCTTGTTCTGCCTTCCGCAGTCAAGCATAGCGTTCGTAGGAACCTTGGCTACAGAGTTTGGGAATGGCCGTTTTGAACTTGGAAAGCTCACCGCTTGTCTCTCGGCGGTGTGGGCCGGATACCTCCGGGGCTGGGACCGCAGCCTGCGTTCGGTGAACCATCCCGAGACCACCCGCTACAACTATTTGCTGGCTGTCGGGAAGCTCGTGCGGTACCTCGCCGAGTACTCCCCTGACCCCGACGCTGACGACGCCGCGGAGGGCCCCACTGAGATCGCCCGTGATCACCGAGGCTTTTCAGGCGTGGATGATCGAGACCCGCTCGGCCCCGACAGCGGTGAACAAGCACAAGGCGCTGCGGGTGTTCTTCGGCTGGCTGCTCAATGGCGAGCGCGAGATCGACCGCTCACCGATGGAACGGGTCCGCGAGCCCGGGTCGGGTCCAGGCCAGCTAATCCCGGTGCTCGAGGGCGACGTGACCTCGCAACTGCTGGAAGCCTGCACCGGCAAGGACCTCCCCGAGCCTGCGGGACCAGGCGATCATCTTCGGTCCGGCCCGAACGCGCACCGGTAAGTCCTAGGCCTCCGGACGGTATGTGGCGCTGTCGATCGCCGGACATGTTCCCCTGGTCGGCTCGAGGCGACTCCGTAGCATGGTGCGTCCCGATCACGTCCGGGTGTCGGTCTTGGTAGGTGGGGTCCTCCGCTGATCTGGTCGACCGTAGAGTCGGGGTTCTGTTTCGATCATTATGATCGCGCGGGGAATGTGTTGATCTCGCTTGCGAGGGGGTGGCTTCGGTGGCCAGCGGTGGCGCGAAGCCGGGTCCGAAGCCGGGGCCTGGTCGGGTTCGGCGCTGGTTCCAGTCGAGGCCGTCGCCGTATCCGTGGGAGCAGGAGGGCCTCGACCACGTCCGGCGGCTCATGCCCGACACCGAGCCGTTCCGTGGCTGGGCGACGTTCTCGTTCACCGCGTCGTCGGGGCGGATCAACGAGTGCGATCTGTTCATGGCAACGCCCGGTGGCCTGTATTTGCTCGAGCTCAAGGGGCACCCCGGCAGGGTGATCAACAGCGGTGACACCTGGAGGTTCCGTGACCAGGGCGCGTCGTTCTCCAGGGCGCTGCGCAACCCGCTGCATCTGACGGATATGAAGTGCAAGGATCTGCGATCCCGGTTGGACTGGGCTTTGCGCAAGCGCGGTCACCACTCAGAGAAGACGCCGTGGATCCAGCCCGCGATTTTCCTGACCGCCGAGAATCTTTGCTCCGAGCTCGACGAGGTGCAGGCCGAGCACGTCTACGCTCGCTCCGAGGCGTCGGGGCTGCCGGAGATCTGGCGGGATCTGCTGGCGAAGCCGCCGAAGCACGAGAAGCAGCGGGTCCAGCCCCAGTTCTCGCGGCTGCTGCCGGACCTGTTCCAGCAGATCGGGATCAGCGCGTCCACGGCGCACCTGCGTTTCGGCAACGACTGGACTCTGGAGCCGGCGAAGCTCGACGCGGGCAACACGTGGGAAGACCGGCTCGCGCAGCGGTCCGAGCCGGTCAAGGAAGAGGGCCGGGTCCGGATCTACCTCACTGCACAGCAGGCAGGTGACCAGCAGCGTCAGTCGGTGGAGCGGGCCGCGAAGCGCGAGTATCAGGTGCTTCAGGGCATCCATCACCGCGGCATCGCGCAGGCCGTGCAGTTCGCCGACCACGGCGGTTCCCCGGCGATCCTGTTCCGCCACAGGCACACGGACTTGCGGCTGGATTCGTATCTCGACCTGTTCGGCGAGTCGCTGAGTGTGGAAACGCGACTGGAGCTGGTGCGGCAGCTCGCGGAGGCCGTGCAGTACGCGCACCAGCGGTCGTTGTACCATCGTGCGCTGTCGGCGCGGTCGGTGTACGTGTCGGCGCGTGACGACGGGTCGCAGCCGGTCGCGCGGATCATCGACTGGCAGACTGCCGCCCGCGATTTCGACACCACGACCGGTGTGTCTTCGATGGGTAACAGCATGGTGTCGGGCGAGCACCTGGCGCACTCCTCGGAGGTGTATCTCGCGCCGGACTTCGACACGCTCTACTCCGACCCAGTCGAGCTGGACGTGTTCGGTCTCGGCGCGCTGGCGTATGTCCTGCTCACCTGTAGCCCGCCGGCAACGGCGCGCAGTGTGCTGCTGGACCGGCTTGGCGAGAACCAGGGGCTGCGGCCGTCGGCGGTGGCCGACGGCGTCTCCGACGAGCTCGACGATCTCGTGTTCGACGCGACTCGACCGGATCCGCTGGACCGGCTGCTGTCGGCTGACGACTTCCTCAAACGCCTGGACGACGCGGAGAAGGAGTCGGTGCCAGACGTCGTCGCGGCCCCGGACGCGGATCCGCTGGAGGCGTCGGCGGGGCAGGTCGTCGACGGTGAGTGGGACGTCGTGCGGGTGCTGGGCAGCGGCGCCACCGCCCGTGCGCTGCTGGTGTCGCGGCTGGACGAATACGCCGACGAGGAGCCGAGACCCGAGTACCGGGTGTTCAAGGTCGCCCTCGACGAGGACAAGGCTACCCAGCTTCGGGCAGAGGCCGAGGCGCTGACGAAGGTCGGCGGCGGTGTGGTCGTGAAGCTGCTGAACCCGGTGCGGCAGCTGGCCGGGCGCACGGTGCTGGAGCTGGAGTTCGCCGGGGGCGCCGATCCGGGCGGGCGGACGCTGGGCGAGGTCATCCGCGACGAGGGCAAGCTGACCTACCACAACCTCGAACGCTACGGCCGCGACCTGTTCACCGCCTTGGACGCGCTCGCGGCGCACGGAGTGTGGCACCGGGACATCAAGCCCGACAACCTCGGGGTGTTCCGCCGAGCGGACCGCTCCACGCAGCTGAAACTGTTCGACTTCTCCCTCGCGGGGGTGTCCGACCGCGACGTTAAGGCGGGCACGCGCGGTTACCTCGACCCGTTCCTGGGCACGCCCCGCCGCCCGGAGTACGACGGCCACGCCGAGCGCTACGCCGCCGCGATGACCCTGCACGAGATGGCCTCCGGGCGCCTGCCGGAGTGGGGCGACGGGATGACCCACCCGCAGCACCTCGACGACGAGACACCGATCCTCGCCGCCGACCTGTTCGACCCGGACTTGCGCGAGCCGCTGACCGCCTTCTTCCGCACCGCCCTGCACCGCGACACCGACCAGCGCTTCGAGAACCTCAAGCGGATGGCCGACGCCTGGTGGAAGGTCTTCCAGACCGCCGACCGCACGCCGCCGCTGACCACCCCGGGCACTGTCGAAGCCGACCCCGAGACCGAGCCGGCCGACGACGAGCTCGAAGCGCTTCGCGACGCGGCCGCGAAGAACGCCACCCGCGACACCCCCCTGGACGCGGCCGGGCTGTCGCCGCGCGCGCTGTCGGTCGCGGGCGTGTTCGGGGTGTTCACCGTCGGCGAGCTGCTTCGGGTGCCTGCGCACCAGATTTCGACGGCACGCGGCCAGGGGCGACGCGCCAAGAACGAACTCCAGCGCCGCTACCGCCTGTGGAGCAGGAAACTTGGCGCCGAGCACGAACGCCCGAGGATCGAGGGCGCGTCCCCGACGATCGACGACCTCGCCACGCTGCTCACCAGCCTCGCCGCCGAGAAGCGCCGCACCAAGGCCGCGGGCGCGATCCCGCTGCTACTCGGCCTGCCGGGCGAGGACGGTGTGCCGGAGCCGTGGTTGACGCAGACCGAGGTCGCCAAGCGGCTCGGCGTCACCCCGGCCGCCATCTCGACGAAGCAGCGCAACGCGGTCGACGAGTGGGCCGCCGACGCGCACGTCACCGCGGTCCGCGACGAGCTCGTGGAGCTGCTCGCCGAGTCCGGCCGCGTGATGACCGCAGACGAGCTGGCCGCCGCGCTGCGCGCCCGGCGCGGCTCGATCGAGCCCGACCCGGCACGCGTGCGGGCCATGGCTCGGGCCGTCGTCCGTGCGGCGGTGGAGACAGAGAAGGCGCCGGTCGACGACGCCGAACCCAGGCTGAACATGCTGCGCCGCAACGAGAAGGTGCTCATCGCGCTGGAGACGATGCCGGGATCCTCGGACCCGGACGCCGCCGAACTCGCCGACTTCGCGGTGCGTCTCGGCGAGTGCGCCGACGAGCTGGTGCGCACGGAGCCGCTGCCCGGCCGCACCGTCGTGCTGCGCGACCTGCGCGCGATCACCCCACCGGACGGCCTCACGGCCCAGGCGGACACCCGCCTCGTCGAGCTGGCGGCGGCGATGTCGCGGCACGCGGCCGCGTCCCCGCGCCAGGAACTGTATCCGACGGACCTGGACTTGGTGCGGGCACTGCGGATCTCGCAGGCGCCGGCCGGGGTCCGCGAAGTCGGCATCACGGTCGAGGGCCTGATCGCCAAGGTCAGGGCCCGGTTCCCGCTGCTCGACCTCGATGAGGGCATCACCCACGTCCGCTTGGAAGAGGCCTTGAACGCGGCCGGGTTCCGGCTTGTGTTCGACACCGCGAAGGGCCGTTTCGTGCCACCCGCACCCGAGGCGTCGCGGAGCGTGAGCAGCTCGTTCACGTCGATAGCAAGCGCGGAGCGGCCGGGCGCACCGGCCGTCGCGGCCCAGGCCCGCCTCGATAGCGCGGTACAGCGGGGCGGGTTCGTGGCGCTGACGCTGCGCGGCGTGTACCTGCCGGGTGCGGCTGAGTCGATCGCGGCGGCCTTCCCGGTGGAGCCGGTGCACGTCGACTCGCTGTTCCTCGCCGCGTTCCGCGACCTGGTCAAGGAATACGACGAGGAGTGGGACACCTTCCGCGCGCTCGACACCGAGTTCGGCACGACCGGTCGCCTGTCGCCGGGTTTCGCGTCGTTCGTCGAGGTCGCATGGGACACCGTGGCCGCGGACCTCAACGGCCGCGACCCGAAATCGGTGCTGTTCCTGCACCACGCGAGCCTGCTCGGCCGCTACTACGAATGGGGCGGCCGGGACCTGCTGACGAACCTGCAGAACGCGGCCCGCCGCGCCGACGACCGCCCGCACGGGCTGTGGCTGCTGTGCCCCGGCGAGTCGGCAAGCGACACACCGCGGCTCGAACAGCACATCGTCGAGGTGCTGGGGGAGTCGGAGCGCGCGGTGCTCGACGGCTCGTTCCTGGCGGGACTGACTGCGGGCGAGGGCGCCGCGTGAAGGAGACGGCAGTGACCGAAACGGCGGGGACCGAACAGACGACCCGCGGCCTCGATCTGGCCGCGCTGGTCAAGGACCTGCGTACCCAGGTGTCCGCACTGGAGGACGACCTGCGAGCCCGCGCGGGCGCAGAGGAGTTCGACACGAAGCTGCGCGCCGAGTACGCGAAGGCCCGCGAGGCCGAACGCACTGCAGCGGCCTATCAGTCCTGGTTGGACGACCGGGTCACGCAGATCGCGGCGGCGTGGGTGCTGGGCACTGTGTTTGTGCGGTTCTGCGAGGATAACGGGCTGATTCCGGACCCGTTCCTGGCCGGCCCCGAGGAGCGGCTCGGGGAAGCCGAGGACCGGCACGAGGCGCACTTCAAACAGCGCCCACAGGACAACGATCGCGACTGGATCGTCACTGCGTTCCGCACTCTCGCCGAGTCGCACCCGACGGCGGCCGGACTGTTCGACGCCGACCACAACCCGCTGTGGGAGGTCACGCCGTCGTTCGAGGCCGCGACCGAGCTGATCCGCTTCTGGCGCCGCCGCGACGCCGATGGGCACGTGCGTTACGACTTCACCGACTCCGAGCTGGACACCCGCTTCTTGGGCGACCTGTACCAGGACCTGTCGGCGAACGCCCGCAAGACGTTTGCGCTGCTCCAGACACCGGAGTTCGTCGAGGAGTTCATCCTGGATCTCACTCTCGAACCGGCCGTCGAGGAGTTCGGGCTGGAGGGCCTGCGCACGATCGATCCCGCTTGCGGCTCGGGGCACTTCCTGCTCGGGATCTTCCATCGGCTCCTCGACAAATGGCGCGCTGCCGAGCCCGGCACCGATCGCTGGGAACTGATCCGCCGCTCCCTCGAGTCCGTGCACGGCTGCGACAAGAACCCCTTCGCGGTGTCCATCGCCCGATTCCGGTTGCTGGTGGCAGCGCTGAAGGCAGCCGACGAGTCCAGGCTGGACAGAGCAGCGACGTTCCCGATCCACGTGGCTGTGGGGGATTCGCTGATCCACGGCAAGGATGTGCCCGGAACGCAGCTCACGACCGACTCGCTGGAGCACACGTACGAGCCCGAAGACGTCTACGACTACGTGCGCGACTGCGAGCTGCTGACCAAGGGCTCCTACCACGTGGTCGTCGGGAATCCGCCGTACATCACGGTGAAGGACAAGCAGGAGAACGAGAAGTACCGCAAGAGCGCGGATTACAAGGCGATCTGTTCGGGTACGTACGCGCTGTCGGTGCCGTTCGCGAAGCGCCTGTTCGACCTCGCGGTCAAGGCGCCCGGCTCGGAGCGCCGGGCCGGATACGTCGGGCAGATCACCGCGAACTCGTTCATGAAGCGCGAGTTCGGTAAGAAGCTCATCCAGGACTACTTTGCCCAGAAGATCCACCTCACCCACGTCATCGACACCTCGGGCGCGTATATTCCGGGACACGGGACGCCGACCGTGATCCTGGCGGGACGCAACCACTTTCCGCGCACCGACAAGATTCGGGCGGTGCTCGGGATTCGCGGTGAGCCGTCTGAGCCCGATGTGCCCGCTGACGGGCTGGTGTGGTCGGCAATCGTTGACCAATGGGCTCGGCCAGGAAGCGAGTCGGAATGGGTATCCGCTGAGGACTTCGATCGCGCTGGATTCGGTACGTTTCCCTGGTCGCTCAGCGGCGGTGGTGCTGCCGATGTCCTTGCTGTCATCGACAAGCAAGAATCGACGCTTCGGACGAGGATCGACGTCACTGGTCGGACCACTCATACCGGCCTTGACGACGCGTTCTATTTGCCCGGATCGGCAGCCGTGACACGGCAGATCGCTCGCGGGTGCGTTCCCGTCGTGCTCGGCGAGGATGTTCGAGACTTCCTGATCGACACGAGTGTGGCGACCCTGCTCCCATACGATGGGCTCGGCGAGGAACGTGACCTCGAACCGGGCGAAGAGTCGTTCGTCTGGCCGAACCGAACGGTCCTGCGCGAACGGATCGACTTCAGCCAGAAGCCGGAAGAGCGTGGCCTTCGCTGGTTCGACCACAGCATGTTCTTCAAGAAGCGGTACCGCACACCACTGTCGATCGCGTTTGCGTTCGTGGCTACGCATAACCACTTTGTGTTGGACCGGGGCGGGAAGGTCTTCAAGCAGTCTGCTCCGGTGATCAAGCTGCCTGATGGGGCTGGTGAGGACGAGCATCTGGCGTTGTTGGGGGTGCTGAACTCGTCGGCGGCGTGTTTCTGGCTCAAGCAGGTCAGTCACGACAAGGGCAACCGTGGCGAAGGCGGCGGTATCACCAGCGCAGGTTGGGAACGCTTCTTTGAGTTCACCGGCACCAAACTCCAGGATTTCCCGCTACCGCAACAGCTTCCGCTCGAACTTGGCCGCGAACTGGACTCGCTGGCACAGGCCCTGTCGGCGGTGACGCCGTCGTCGATCGCGGCCGAGTCGGTGCCGACGCGGGAACGGCTCGACGCGGGCCGCGCGGGGCACGACAACATTCGGGCCCGCATGATCGCGGTCCAGGAGGAGCTGGACTGGACCGTCTACCACTCGTACGGCCTGCTCAAGGACACGGAACTTGCCGGTGTGCGGGCGGAATCCTTCGACGATGTCCCAGAAGTCCGGCTGGGGGAGCGGGCGTTCGAGATCGTCCTCGCGCGCAAGGTCGCGGCTGGTGAGGCCGAGACAGCGTGGTTCGACCGCCACGGCTCCACGCCGATTACGGAGATTCCGGCCCACTGGCCGTCCTGGTATCGCGACATCGTGCAGAACCGGATCGACGTCATTGAGAAGCGCCGCGACATCGCGTTGATCGAGCGCCCGGAGTGCAAACGCCGCTGGTCGGAGACCCCGTGGGATAAGCGCGAGGCCGAAGCTCTCGAAACCTGGCTCCTCGACCGGTGTGAGCGGCGGGACCTGTGGTTCGCGCTGCGTGAGCGGATCGAGCAGCCGCGCACGCTGACGATCCACCAGCTCGCCGACGCCGTCGGCCGGGACGCCGACATGCGGTCCGTCGCGAGCCTGTACGCGCGCGATCATCTCGGCAAGCCGGACCTGCCGCTGGCGCAGGTGCTCGACAAGGTGGTCGCCAACCAGCACGTGCCTTACCTAGCCGCCTTCCGCTACAAAGACTCCGGCCTACGCAAACGTGCGCAGTGGGAGGATGTCTGGGCGCTGCAGCGCAAGGAGGATGCCACCGGCGAACGGCTGGACATCCCGGTCCCGCCGAAATACACCTCATCCGATTTCCGCAAGGGCTCGTACTGGGCGCAGCGCGGCAAGCTCGACGTCCCGAAGGAGCGGTTCGTTTCGTATCCGGACGCCTCGCCCGGAGCCGACGGATCGCTGCTGCTGGGCTGGGCGGGCTGGGACCACCGGGACCAGGCCCAAGCCCTGGTGAACCTCGTCAATGACCGCACCGATGAGTCCTGGACATCCGAGCAGCTCACGCCCCTGTTGGCCGGGCTGGCCGAGCTGATGCCGTGGATCCACCAGTGGCACGGCGAGCACGACGAGGAGTGGGGCGGCAACCCGGCGCAGGAATACCAGGCCTTCCTCGAAGAACACCGCACCCGCCACCAGCTGACCGACGACGACCTGACGGCCTGGCTCCCCGCCACCGGCCGCCGCAGCAAACAAGGTGACCAGCAATGACTCAAATGCTTCGTGACGTCATCGCCCTCCCGGAGTCGGTGCACTCCGGGGACTTCAAGGTCGAGCTCTCCGGTGGATTCGGGAAGGCTGCCGAGCGGGTCGAGCAGTACGTCGTCACCGACCAGCTTCGGGACGCGTTCCGGCGGGCACTGTCGATCGTGCGGGCCGCGTTCCGCGACGGCAGCTCGCACGCCGCCTACCTGCACGGATCGTTCGGGTCCGGTAAGAGCCACTTCCTGACCGTGCTGCACGCCGTCCTCAACAACGACCCGACCGCGCGCGCGAAACCCGGGCTGCAGCCGATCATCGCTGAGAACGAGTCGTGGATGTCGGGCAAACGGTTCCTCATGGTGCCCTATCACCTCGTGGGCGCGAAGGACATCGACGCCGCGTTGCTCGGCGGCTATGTCGACCACGTGCGCCGCGAACTCCCCGACGCGCCGCTGCCGGCTGTCTACCGGTCCGACGCGATGCTCGACGACGCGCGCCGCATCCGGGAGACCGTCGGCGACGAGCAGTTCGCCGCGATGCTCGGTTCCTCGTCGCAGCCGGCCGGTGCCGGTGGTGGCGCCAAGGACGTTAAAGTCATCACCAAGGGCGGGTCGAAAAAGCCCTCGTGGGATTCGTCTACTCTGGACGCCGCGTTCGCCGCGCCCCAGGGCAGCGACGAACGTAACGCACTGGTGTCGGCGCTGCTGTCCGGGCCGATGTCGTCGTACAGCACGAACGTCAGCGGCGACGAGGCCAAGTTCATTCCGCTCGATGACGGGCTGTCGGTCATCTCCCGGCACGCCCGCGACCTCGGCTACGACGGCCTTATCCTTTTCCTCGACGAGCTGATCCTGTGGCTGCAGGCCAAGATGAGCGACCAGGGTTTCGTCAACGAGCAGGTCCAGAAGCTCGTCAAGCTCATCGAGTCCGGTAACGCGGACCGGGCCGTGCCGATCGTGTCGTTCATCTCCCGGCAGCGTGACCTCTCGCAGCTCGTCGGTGACGACATTGCCGGCAAGGACGTGAAGAACCTCGAAGCGCAGGTGCATTATCTGGCGGAGCGGTTCGACACCGTCACCATCGAGGACTCCAGCCTCCCCGCGATTATCAAGGAGCGCGTGCTGAAGCCGCTTCCCGGCGGGCGGGAAGTCCTCGACGCCGCGTTCGCGTCGATCGAGTCCACCAAGGCCGCCGACCGCGAGACACTCCTGGACGCGGCAGGAGCCACCGGCGCCACCTGGGACGACTTCCGTGCGGTGTACCCGATCTCGCCGGTGCTGCTCAACGTGCTCGTCGCGCTGTCCGGGGCGCTGCAGCGCGAACGCACCGGGCTCAAGCTGCTGCAGGAGATGCTGTACCGGCGGCGTGAGGACATGAAGGTCGGTGAGTTGATCCCACTCGGGGACCTTTGGGATGTGCTCATCGACAACAGCGGGGACGCGTTCACCGACCGGCTCAAGGGCGAGGCCACCGCCGCCCGCCGGTTCTATGACAAGGCCCGCAAACACATCGAAGGGAAATACCCGCCGGAGAGCGCGGACTTTATCGCCGCCGACCGGATCGTCAAGACGCTGCTGCTCGCCGCGCTGGCACCGAGCGTGCCCGCGTTGAGCCGGCTCACCGGGGCGCGGCTCAACGCCCTCAACCACGGCTCGATCCGCACCCGCACCGTCTCGGCAGGGTCGAAGGCGGTGCAAATCCTACGGGACTTGCAGGCCGAGTTCGGCGAACTGCGTTCGGAGCATGAGGAGAACCCGGTGTTCCGGCTCGTGCTGTCCGACATGGAAATCGAGCCGCTGCTCGACCAGGTCGACGAGCAGGACTCCCTCGGTGAACGCCGGAAGTGGATCAAGCGGCAGCTGTTCCGGGAGCTCGGAGTCGGCGACGTCGACGACGCCGTCTCTGATCGCGAGGTGGTGTGGCGGGGGACGCGGCGGACCGCCGAGTTCTTGTTCGCCAACGTGCGTGACGAGAACGAGCTGCCCGCCGCGGCGTTCGAGCCGAGCGTTCCGGGGCGGATCCGGATCGTGGTGGACTATCCGTTCGACGACGCCGACAAGTCCCCGGCCTTCGACGCGGCGCGCGTCAACCAGCTGCGGCGGGACAAGGTCGTCGCCCCGACAGTCGTGTGGCTCCCGCACTTCCTCTCTACGCAGAAGGGGCAGCAGCTCGGCAGGCTGCTCAAGATCCGGTATCTGCTGGACAAGGGGCGGTTGGCGACGTTTGCGGGCACGATGTCCGAGGACTCGCGAATCAAGATGCGGCACCAGCTGCAGGCTAACGCCGACAACCTGGAGAGCCAACTCGTCGCGACCCTGCGCGGCCTCTACGGCATCGCGGGGATCGACGAGAACGCGGTGAGCAAACGGGTCGGCGACGACGGACATCTCATGTCGCTGCTGCCCGACCACCAGCCGCGTCCCCTCGCCGGGGCCGGCTTCGAGCAGAACATGCTCGCGATCGCCGACGGGCTGTTCGACCAGCTCCATCCCAAGCACCCGGACTTCGACGTCAACCGCAACCGCAAGGCTGTCACCCTCGGCGAGCTGCGGACGGTATACGGGTGGATCGCGCAGGCCGCTGAGAACGGGGGCCGGGTGGTCGTCGACTCTAAGAATCTGGCTCTGGTGCGCCGGATCGTGCACCCCCTCGAACTCGGGGAAGTCGCCGACGGGCCGCTCAACCTCCGCTCCGAATGGCGGCGCCGCATCGAGCAGGCCGCCGCGCAGGATGGCGTCACCGGGGACTTCCCGGTCGACAAAATCCGCACCTGGATAAGTAACGCCGGATTCACCGGCATGGACAACGCCGTCATGGGGCTGGTGATCGCGACCTACGCGCTCCAGTCCGACCGGGCGTGGCTGATCAACGGATCGCCCCTAGCGGAGCCACCGGTCCTCGACAAGATCGGACTCGGGCACGCGCTGCGAGCGCAGGAGCTGCCCACGGCCGACGAGTTCGCCCGGGCCCGTGAGCGGATGTCGTCGATCTTCGGGGCGACCGTGCCCGACACGTTGTCGGCGCGGAACGTGGCGGCACTGGCCGAGATGGTGCGGTCGAAGGCTCAGGAGACCGAGGAAGCCCTCGCCCAAGTCCGGCACACGCTCGACCGGCATCGGGACGATCTCGGCATCGCCGTCGACGCGGATCGGATCGTGTCCACCCGGGACGCATCCGACCTCGTCGCGCGGCTCGTGCGTGCCGAGGGTCCGACCGCACTCGCACGGGAACTGGTCGGTGCCTCCTACGGCACCACCGACGTCGTGCTCGGGTCGGCGATCGCCTCGGCCGGGCAGCTCGCCTCGGTGTTCAACACCGTCGAATGGCAGCTCGTCACGTCTGTGCGCTCCCTGGTCGGCCGGGAAGCTCCGATCGGGAACCGCGCGGAACGCCTCATCGACGGACTGCTCGATGCAGCCTCGGCCAGCCAGTGGACCAGGGACCTCGGGCCCGTGCTGCAGCAGTTCCGGGGGGACGCCCTGGACCTCATCCAAGAGGCGATGCGGGTGGACAACCCGCCGCAGACACCTCCACAGCCGACACCGACCGGGACGGAAAACCCGGTCACTCTGCAGGAATCGGGCTCCGGTGCCGACACGGTCAGCCTCACCGAGACCGGAAGTCCGCAGGCCATCGGGCGCATCGACCCGGCGCCGTCCAGGGTGAGCGCCAAGCGGGTCAAGGGCAGCGCCGTCGAGTCCCAGTTGCGCGCGCTGCTCGACGACGTCCAGGACGAGATCCGCGCGCACACCCAGGCCCATCCCGGCGTCGAGGTCGAGATCAACTGGCGTGTCGTCGGAAACGAGCGTGACCAATGACGGCACCACCCACAGTCGACCGGCGGGTGATCGAGGCGCTGGTCAAGGAACAGCTGCAGCACGCGAAGGGCCGGCGGCTGCTGTTGGTCTACGCCCGCTACGACGACCTGGTCACCACATTCGTGCTCACCGACGAGCGTCGGCGGCGGGTGCACGTCGATGACCAGCACTCCGTGCTGGGGATGACCGAGGCGTGGCGGCGGCATCTCGACGAGCACGCGGCCGACGATGATGTGCTGGTGCTGACCACGAGCGTGCCCGACGACCAGCTCGGCTGGGACCTGCGGGCGTATGCGGTGAAGCGGTCGGTGCGCGACGTGGACCGGGCGCGGATCGTGGCGCAGCGTTTCGGTGCCAAGGGCGTGGACGCGCGGGTGCGCTCGGAGGAGTGGCTCGTCGACGGCCTCCTTGAGACCGAGCCGGTCGAGGGCTGGCCGCGAGCCGGTTCGGTGCTCACTCGCGACCACGGGATCCGCGCACTCATCGGTGCGAGGCTCGGGCTCTCGCTCGACGGGGGGATCGACCCCGGATCGTTGCTGGAATGGTCGCGGACCTCCTCGGCGAGCCGGTTCGCCGGACTCGCGGCGGCTGAGCGCGACGGGATCGCCGCGTGGCTCACCGACACCGTCGGGAGCGCGGCGACGGTGCTGCTGCGGCTGGTCGATCAGGGCAGGGCTGCCGACGCGATGCCGCTGGGTGTCGTGGCCGCGGTGGCGACCGGGCCGAATCCGCCGGTGGAGGCGGGCCTCGCGCTGGGCGGGTTGCTCGGCGGTGTGCACGGGCCACAGCTGCGGGCGTTCACCGAGGCCGTCCGCGGCACCCTCGAACGCTGGATGGGCCAGATCGAGCATCCGCGACACGGCGACGCGGCACGGCGCCGGGTACTGGAGATCGCCGAGCGGGCCGACGAACTCGCCGCCAGCGCCGGACTAACCGAGGCATTGCGGGACGACACGTTCGTGCCCTCGGCGTTCACCGCACGGCTCCGAGCATTGGGAACGGCCGTGTCCGGACCGGGTGCCGCGATCGTCGAGGCGGAGCGGGCGCTGAACGCGGTCGGGGACCACGTGGTCGCGCGGCTGCGCCCGGACCGGGTGCGGGCCGCCGAGATGGCGGTACGGCTGTTGCGCTGGTCCCGCGAGCCCGATGTGGACACCAAGTCCGTGGCCGCGGACATCACGCGCTACGTCACCGACACGGCGTGGGTCGATCGGGGGCTGCAGGCGCTCTGGCACGGCGACCCCAGCGGCGACCTGGTCGTGGGGCAGGCGTATCGCGCGCTGTGGCAGGAGGTGCGGCAGCGGCGGGATCGCCTTGACGAGGGGTTCGCGCAGCGGCTGGCGGCGTGGGCGCCGCACGCGAGCACGGTCGGATCCGACGGCGTGCTGCTGATCGAGCAGGTGCTGCCCGAGATCGCGGCTCCGGTCGCGCGCCGCGCCGCGCCGCTGATCGTCGTGCTCGACGGGATGAGCGCCGCCGTCGCCGCCCGGTTCGGCGAGGAGCTCACCGAGTGGACCGAGGTCAGCCCCGAACCGCGGCGGGTCGCGGCCGTCGCGGCGATTCCGTCGGTGACGCAGATCAGCCGCGCGAGCCTGTTGAGTGCGACCGTCACCGACGGTGGGCAGGACGCCGAGAAGACCGGGTTCGAGAAGTTCTGGCGTGGACGCAAACGTACTGACGTCCTCCTGTTCCACAAGGCCGAGATCGCCGGTGGCGCCGGCACGTGGCTCTCCCACGAGCTGTACGAGGCACTGTCCGTGCCGGAACGGGTCGTCGGGGTCGTGCTCAACACGATCGACGACGCCCTCGACGATGGGAAGGAGGGCGACCGGGCCGAGTGGCGCGTCGACGACGTCACCTACCTTCGCGTGCTGCTCGATTCCGCCCGCTCCTATCAGCGGCCGGTCGTGCTTGTCTCTGACCATGGGCACGTCCTGGACCGGGGCGGGCCGCAGACCCAGGCCAGCGGTATCGAATCCGCCCGCTGGCGACGTGGAACGCCCGGTGACGGGGAGGTCGCGCTAGCCGGTCCCCGGGTCGTGCCCGGTGCGTTGGTGGCGCCGTGGCGAGAGGACATCCGCTACACGCGACGCAAAGCCGGCTATCACGGTGGCGCGTCCCTGGCCGAGATGACGGTGCCGGTGTTGGTGCTGGTGCCGAGTTTGGAATACTTGCCCGATCAGTGGCACGTGGTACCGCGGGAATGTAGCGAACCCGCGTGGTGGAGCGGACGGACCGTCCACGCCGAACCTGAGCGGACACCGGTCGCCGCGCCCGCGATAGCTCCGGCGAAGAAGGCGGCGAAGAACAAGCCCGCGCCCGGACCTGATCTGTTCACTGTGGACGACCCAGCTGCTGAGGTGGCAGTGGCACCCGCGCCGTTGGGCGAACGCGTCGTTGCCGGCGACGTCTACGAGCGCCAGCGGGTACTCGTTCCGCGTGCACCGGAACGGAAGTCGGTCGCCGCGGTCATCGACGCGCTCGTGGCCGCTGACGGCCGCGCCAGCACCACCGCCGTCGTCGCCGTCGCCGGGCGGGCCGCTCGGCGACCGGAGGGCTTCGTGCGCATGATCGAGCGGTTGCTCAATGTCGACGGCTATCCGATCGTGTCCATCGAGGACGGAGGAACCACGGTGCGCCTCGACGTGGCGCTGCTGCGGGTCCAGTTCGGAGTCGAGTCGTGAGCGTGGTCAGCGAAGCAAGGCGCCGCGACGTCATCGACGCGCTTCGACGAGGCACCGTGCCCCAAGCGGGGCTGGACCTGCTCGCGGTCGGGCTCGACCGGTTCGCCGCCGCGATGGGCGTGGATCTCGACACCGCTGCCCGAGGCGGCGCGGCCTTTCACGCCGTGCGCGGCGAATACGGCTCCGGCAAGACGTTCTTCTCCCGCTGGCTGGCCGAATCCGCCAAACGACGCGGCATGGCCGCCGCCGAGATCCAAATCTCCGAGACCGAGACCCCGCTGCACCGACTCGAAACCGTATACCGCCGGTTGACCGAACGCCTGACCACCGCCGCGCACCGGCCCAGCGCGCTGCGCGCCGTCGTCGACTCCTGGTTCTACACCCTCGAAGAGCAGATCCTCGACGCGGGCGAGATCGACCCCGATGACACGGCGGCGCTCGGTGAGGCCGTCGACGCCCTATTAGAACAGCGGCTCGCCGACGTCGCCCGCACCACCCCCGCGTTCGCCGCCGCCCTGCGCGGCTACCGACAGTCCATGGACACCGGCGACACCGCCACCGCCGAAGCGCTCATCGCCTGGCTGGGCGGGCAGAAGTCCGTGGCCGCCTCCGCCCGCCGGGCAGCCGGGGTGCGCGGGGATCTCGACCACTTCGCCGCACTCGGATTCCTGCAGGGCCTGCTCACCGTGCTGCGCGACTGCGGACATCCCGGACTGCTGCTGGTACTCGACGAAACCGAGACTCTCCAGCGCGTGCGCGGCGACGTGCGGGAGAAAGGCCTCAACGCGCTGCGGCAGCTGCTCGACGAGATCGACGCCGGACGCTTCCCCGGCCTGTTCCTGATCATGACCGGCACGCCGGCGTTCTTCGACGGACGACAGGGTGTGCAGCGCCTGCCTCCGCTGGCGCAGCGGCTGGCGACCGACTTCACCACCGACGCCCGCTTCGACTCGCCCCGCGCGGTCCAGCTGCGACTGCCCGGCTTCGACCTGGGTTCACTCGGCGAGCTCGGGAGACGCGTCCGCGACCTCTACGCCGACGGAGCACGCAACCCGGAGCGGGTTCGCTCGAGGGTCGACGACTCCTACTTGGACCTTCTCGGTCGGGCGTTGGCCGGTGAACTCGGCGGGAAGGTCGGAGTCGCGCCCCGGATCTTCCTGCGGAAACTCGTCGCTGACGTGCTCGACCGGGTCGATGAGTTCGACACCTTCGACCCTCGCCGCGACTACACCCTTACCCTCGTGGGCACCGAACTATCCGATGTGGAACGCAACGCGGTGCGCGCCGACGAGATCGACCTGGACCTGCCGTGAGCACCGGCGCGCCGGAACCGTGGTCACGACTGCATCCTGCACTGACGCACCACATCGTCAACACGCTCGGGTGGCGCAGCCTCCGCCCGCTGCAACGCGAGGCCATCGACCCCGTGCTCGACGGCGACGACGCGCTGCTGCTCGCCCCGACCGCGGGCGGCAAGACCGAGGCCGCGTGCTTCCCGCTGCTGTCGGCGATGGAGTATCACGGCTGGTCGGGTGTGTCCGTGCTGTATGTGTGCCCGCTCAAGGCGCTGCTGAACAACCTCCTGCACCGCCTCGAGGACTACACCTCCTGGCTCGGGCGGCGCGTCGGGATCTGGCACGGCGATGTCACCGCCTCGGCCCGCAAACGCCTGCTGCGCGATCCACCCGACATCCTGCTGACCACCCCGGAATCCCTGGAATCGATGCTGGTCAGCACCCACGTCGACCACGCCGCGCTGTTGGGGGACGTGCGGGCGATCGTCGTCGACGAGGTCCACTCCTTCGCCGGAGACGACCGCGGCTGGCACCTCCTTGCGGTGCTGGAACGCATCACGCGGTTGACCGCACGACCGATCCAGCGGGTGGGCTTGTCGGCGACGGTGGGAAACCCGGAGGACCTGCTGCACTGGCTTCAGGGCTCGGGGCGGGGTGAACGTCCGGGATCGGTCGTGGCACCGGGAGTCCCGATCGCCAGCGCGGCCGGCAGGCCGGACGGTCCAAACGGAACTGGTGCTCGCGATCGTGGTCGAGGCGCCGGCTCCATCGAAATGTCCGCTTGTGCCTTGAGTGATGCGGAACGTGCAACCGGCAAAGTTGCGCGCGACACCGAGAAGGCGACAGTCTCCAGTGAAACATCCGCCGACGCAGCCTCCCGCGAGGTTCCCCCCGGCGAGATTGAGCTTGACTACGTCGGCTCCGTCGCGAACGCCGCAACGATCATCGCCTCCCTGCATCGCGGCGAGAAACGCCTCGTGTTCTGCGACTCCCGGCAACTCGTCGAAGAGCTCGGCGCCGCGCTGCGCGGGCGGGGAGTGACGACGTTCCTCTCCCACGCCTCCCTGTCGCTGGACGAACGACGCCAGGCCGAGGACGCCTTCGCCGACGCCCGCGACTGCGTCATCGTGTCGACGTCCACATTGGAACTGGGCATCGACGTTGGCGACCTCGACCGAGTCATCCAGATCAATGCACCGACCACGGTCGCGTCGTTCCTGCAGCGCCTCGGCCGCACCGGACGCCGCCCTGGCACCAGCCGCAACTGCCTGTTCCTCGCACTGCGCACCGACGCGCTGCTGTGGTCTGCGGCGCTGCTGCGATTGTGGGGGCGAGGATTCGTCGAGCCGGTGACGGCGCCGCCCGCACCGCGCCACATCGTCGCGCAGCAGCTACTGGCGCTGTGCCTGCAGAACCACACGATCGGCGAGCGAACCTGGCCCCAGGAATGGAACGGGCTCGAACCGTTCGACCGCACCGCCGAACCGATCCTGCGTCATCTCATCGACGAGGGATTCGTCGAACGCGACGGGCCGATGCTGTTCATTGGCCCCGAAGCCGAACGTCGCTTCGGCCACCGCCACTTCATGGACATGACCGCGGTGTTCACCGCCCCGCCCCAGATCACCGTCCTGGAAGGCCGCCGCGAGATCGGCCACACCGACCCCGCACTGCTCACCGAACACGTCGACGGCCCGCGCCTGCTGCTGCTGGGCGGTCGCAGCTGGAAGGTCACCTGGATCGACTGGAAACGCCGTCGCTGCTACGTCGAACCGGCCGACACCGGCGGACGCGCACGCTGGATGACCCCGGGCGCCGGGGGAGTCGGACATGAGCTGGCGCGGGCCGCACGCGAAGTGCTTCTCGGCGCCGATCCACCGGTGGGGCTGACCCAGCGGGCGACCTCGGCGCTCGCGGGCCTGCGGGAGAAGCGGTCGAGTGTCGTGGCCGAGGATGCCACCGTGATCAGCCGCGACGGCGATGACGTCCGCTGGTGGTCATGGGCGGGTTTCCGCACGAACGCGACCCTGGCAGCGAGCCTGACCGGCCTGACTGACGAGCACACGCGGTTCGACGACACGACGATCCGACTGCGCGGCGATCTGACCCGCGAGATGTGGCGGGCCGGCATCGAGGCAGCCGAGACCCGGCTCGTGCTGCCGGATGTGGACGAACGCGCATTGGAAGGCCTGAAATTCAACGAGGCACTCCCGCATAAACTAGCGACCGCGACGCTGGCAGCGCGACTGGCCGACGAGCCCAACGCCCGCACGGTCCTCGGCGAACGAGTCCGGTTCGTCGCCGAGGGTTGAGGAGCCAGGCGCCTCGGACGTCGATCCAGCCGCTGCCCACACAGCGCCACGAGATCAGGTAATGTATGATGCCCGGGTTTCGTGCTTATCCTCGTGGTCCTGGGTTCACGGCATCCGCTGTCGACGCCTCGTCCCGGAATGAAGGGCGAAGGCCACGATCTCCTGGTCGCCGTGGAGGTCATCTGGTGAAGGGCCATTTATTCTCACCCCGGTCATTTAGTTCGTCTGGTCTAACAGGTCATCAAGCGCGTGCGACAACGTGGAAAGAAGCTGGTACTCGAACCCTCTAATTGCTGACGACCTGCCTACGGTTTCCCTTCAAGTCGACTCTGCTTTAGGTTCTTCTGGTGGCAGAAGTATCGGCCCAAGTGGTTGACTCGATCGTGTGACTGTAGTTGTGGGTTTCGATGCGGACGGCCGTGGCGGATATGGAAATTAGTTCTGCCCGTGCGCAAGTCGAGTAAGATTTCTCCCGGCTTTCTCTTGTGTGTACACTACGCAGCTGGGCTAGGTCGTCGAGGATCACGACTGCACTCCTCCTTCATCGCTGTCCGGCTCGGCAAAAAGGATTAGCCATAATCGACTTATTGGAGTCATGGAAGGTGTCGATTCGGGCTACTTCAGCGCCAGGAACGGTCGAGTGATGTGTGTCGGCAAGCCGCCCTCGCTGATCTTACCCCGGCGGCAAGGACCAAGGGGCCGTCCCGCTTGCCCTGTCGAGCTGTGCCTCGGTAGGATAGTCGAAAGTTAGTCGGTGACCTGCAAACTCCGTCGACTGGATCAGGTTGGGGCGGCCACTGCTTAGCGTCCGAGCTGTCCCGGCCGTGCCCCGACGGACGGCTTCAACGCCCAGCGTTGGGACGGGGACGGTACATCCCCTGGCGCACTCCTCCTATTCAAGCCTCTCATTGGGATTCAGCGCAGTTGAGTGCACGACCCTGCCTGGCCGACGGTTGGATCCGGTTTGTCGGTTTGCACTGGAAGGGTCCTGAACGTTCGCGAGTTGGGTTGTGGTCGTTACCAGGTTCGCGACCGCTGCCTTGGGGGTTCGCGCCGGTGGTCATGCTTCGGCGCCCGGTTACCATCGCCGCTTCGAGTTGCCCCAGTTCTGCCCCCCGCACGGGCGACACCACCTGGGCGCGAACACCTCACCGCCATTCGTGAACGGGGAGCGACGCAGCGAGCCGGTCGAAGAAGCGGAGATCTTTCCAGAGCTGTCGATTTCCGACGACGTAGAAGCGTCGTTTGGCCCTGGAGACCGCTACGTTGAGCAGGTTCGGGCGTTCGGCTGCCCACAGTCGCGCTCCGGGACTTTTCGGGGCGCTCCCCAGCACGAGGACGATGACGTCGGATTCCTTGCCCTGCACGGTGTGCACGGTTCCCACATTGCGCTTCGCGAAGTCAGGGCCGACGTGTGCGCTGAGCCGCATCTTGGCTCCTCTGACGACGTCGCGGAACGGACTGATCACCCGGACGTCATCCAGTCCGACTTCCTGCGCCACCAGTTGGTCGAAGAGATCGGTGAGCGCGTTTCCCTCATCACCAACCCAATGGCCGGTGGAGATCTGGCTTCGGACGTCGATCCAGCGGTTCTCGTCCGGGAACTGGCCAGCGTGCTGGGTTCCGTAGACCATGAGCGTTCCACCGTAGGCGATGTCGTTCGACACCTCGAACATCGGCCGGTCGCAGCGTCGGTGGACGCGCAGCGGTGCGCCGACCCAGATTTGCTCGTCGCTGTCCTGGAGGGGCAACGCGGTCCCGTGACGGGTGAGCCTGTCGGCCACACCTTGAGCCGAGGTCGTCTCCGGAGTCCACTGCTCGTCGACCTGGTGATGGCGGCGCAGCGCGTGTTGTGCCGAGGTCGGGAGCGTCACGATCGGCTCCAGCTGCTGCGGATCTCCCACCAGGAGCGCTCGTTGGCAGCGCCACAGACCGCCGACCACCTGCTGCGGGGTGGCCTGGCCTGCTTCGTCGACGAGGAGCCAGCCCAGGCTCTCGCGTCCGAGACCGGTGAACAGGCGAGGCAGTGAGGCGAACGTCGTCGAGATCATCGGCACGACCAGGAACAAGGACTGCCAGGCCGCCAATCGCGCGGCTGAGGAGGGCTTGGCGTTGCCCTGCAGGATCTCGGTCATGACGCTGAGGTTGCTGCGGATCCGGTTGCTGGAGTGCAAGATGAAGGCGCGGTGCAACCGCAGCGCTTTCAGGAACAGCCGGTTGCGGGCCATGACGTATTCCTCGTCGGACCATGGCGCGCACTTCTGGAACTCGTCGTCGCTGGAGAAATCGTCCGGGATCGGCACATGACCGGGCCATCGGTCACGCGCCTGAGTCACCTCGCCCTGAGCCAGGTCGAGCTCATACGAGGCCGCGGCGCGTACATCCTGAGCCTTCTGCAGCTCGGCCAGTTTCGTGCTCAGCCGCTGCTGGAGTCTTTTCTGCGATCCTTCGGCGTCGCGGAGCTTCTTCTTGGCCGCATCCCGAGCCTTTTCGAGACGTTCGTGCTTGGCCTGCCACTCGCGCGGTGCCCGGAACCACGTGGCCAACGCGACCCACAATCCCGGCCGGTGCCGGAGGTGGCTCTCGTAGTCGTCGTCGGCGTCGCGGAACACCCGGTCGGCACGCTTCGCCTCGGCGTCGCTCGTGGCCAAGTCCTTTCTCACGAGGGCACACAAAGCGTCAGCGTCGGCGAACGCCCTCCTGGCCTCCTCCCACCGCCGACGGCAACTGCTTTCCGCGGTGATCGCGTCAGCGGCGTGCTGCCGCGTCTCGGCGAGGCACTCCACCTTCCCGCGGGCACGGCGGAACTCGGTGACCGCAGTATCCCAGTCGTCGACCGCGTCGGGATCCTGGGCGGCTCCCTTGAGCAGCTGATACATGCCCAAGGCACCCGACGGGGGTGCAGCATCCTGTGAGTCCTGGTTCTGCGAGGCCCTGTAGTTGCCCCACCAGAAGCGCTTGGCGAACGTGTTGCGGTACTTGAGACTGCCAAGCGTTGCCGCGACCAACCCCCACGCCTCGGCATCGAGGACATGCGACGCCAGATCGGTGAAGTAGTCGGTGTCGAGCGCTTTGTCGGTGTATCCGCGCACGGCGTCGATGCCAGGAACTTCAGCGGTCACGTTTTTCGCAGCGTCGTTGGTGGCAGTGGCGAGGACCATCTCGAAGCCGCTCAACGCGCAGGAAACGCCGTGGACCGGTGTGGGGATCTTCTTCGGCCCCACCGGAACGAGTTCAACCCTCTCAGTGAAGCCTTCCGATGGGGACGCGAGTTCGGCGAGGCGGGTCGCTCGCTCGAGGACGATCGCGGAGAGCACGTCGCGCAGCAGCGTGGTCTTGCCGGTGCCCGGTGGACCGTTCACCGAGAACAGCCCTGCGTTGTCGCGGAGCTCGGCGACGACGCGGTTGACGGCGAACTGCTGGCTGAGCACCAGCGGCTTGGCCGGGTCGCCGGGCCACCGCGCGGCCGGGACGTGCTGAGGTTCGACACCGGCGATCACCGCGTCTGGGTGTGCGCGGACATCGACCCGACGCGCGGTGTTGAGCGCGCTCTCGTCGGTCAGGTAGTTCCGCAAGGCGGCGCCCACGTCGTCCCTGGCCACCGCGTCTGCGATATGGCTGAGGTCGTTGGCGATGTGGCTGTTGAGGAAGTCCTGATCGGTGGAGTCGTCGCGGATCGGCATTGCACGGCACCGGACACGTACCCCGGTGGCATTGAGGGAATCGCGCACGCTCAACGCCGAGGCCATCTCGGTGACGAAATCGTGAAGCGCCGAGGCAGTGACAAGAAGGCGAGGTGCGCTCGGTTTCCCGGTGGCGGTCTCGGAAGCAGCACCGTCGTCAGCGTCGCCCGGGCCGAGCACGCTCTCGGTGAACGCCCCCGCAGCGGCACCGGCGACACCGCCGAGAACCGGGCCCACGGCGGTCTCCGTCGCTGTTTTGACAGCCGTGCCCGCGGCTTCGGCTCCGGCGCTCCACGCATTGGTGCCCGCGTACTTCAAGCGGTCGCCGAAGGCGCGCACAACTCGATCGAACGGGCCGGAGGTACTCTTGTCGTCGTGTCCCGGGTCGGTGGAGGAGCGACGTTCCGGCGGCACCAGCTTGTCGATCGCCTCGGCGAATGCCCGTTCTTCTTCGTCGAACCCGTCGAGGGTGTTGGGATCCAGCCTGGACGAGGTCAGCTTCCCCAGGGCCCAAGCGCAGGCCGACAGGGTCGCGCCGTTCTCGATCAGGCACCCGTCGGTGTCGATCGTGAGCGCGAAGAGGGCGGTGCCTCCGTCGCTCGGTCGTTCCTCCCTCGTGTCCTGCCCGAACGCCTCCACCAGCGCCTCGGCAACGGCCGATCGGGAGTACAGGCCGCCATAGACGGTGAACTGCCACGTGTACCGAGGGGGGATCGGTTCGTCGAGGAGCGGGTGCCCCGACTCCCAAGGGGCGAGTTCCCCAGCCTCCAGGTCGAAGATCTGCTCGTGGGTACCGCGGCGGTAGGGCTTCGTCTTCGGTACGCCTTGCGGACTGAGCATCTCGACGCTTCGCCAGAATCGGACGATGTTCGCAGACCGGTTGTCACTCACAGGATTCCCCCAGTGCCATCGCACAGTGTGTACATGTGATTACCGCTCGCAGCAAGGGGTACTGTAGAACATGATCGGCTTCCCGTGGGCTGCATGCGTGAGATCACGTCGTCCGCCGTCACCACGCGGGGAGTGGGAGGGCCTCGGGTAGAAGACCTGCCCGAAGAATTGCGCTTCGCTGATGGTGCAGGCTGGCGAATCCGGGCCGGATGGGCAATGCGTCGCTGGTCAGGATGGTGCCGCTGCGGTCGACTGCGATGAAGCCGTGTTCGAAGAGGCTGTCGCAACCGAGGAAGCAGGCGAGCATGCCGACGTTGTCGAAGTCCTTGCGCTCGTCCTCGGCGCATTCCGAGCGCTTCTTGATGTGGGTTCCGACGAGGAAGTCGGGTTGTAGGTGGTTGCCACAGAGCGCGCAGGAGTCGTCGGACGGTTCGACGGGGCGTTGTTTGAAGGCGGTGCGTTCGCGGCGCCAGCTGCCCGTTCCGGTCCACGTCGGTCGGTCCGTCAGGTACGGAGGTCGGCCGCAGGGTCTCTGCCGCCTGTCGGCTCTGCGTGGTGGGGGTGGTCAGGGTGTCGAGGTTGACGAGTTCAGCGAGCCTGTCGGCTTTGTCGCCGTCGTAGACGGTGAAACCCTGGATGAAGGTCTTGTCGCTCGTCTAGCCTAGCGCGCTGCGGATTTCTTTGATGGGGACGGAGACGTCGCGGAGGTTGGTGAGGGCGAACATGAGCTCTCAGGCCAGCCCGTCCTGGTTCCGTCCCCACAGGCGTTCGGCCATGGGCTCGTTGTGGAAGGTGAGGACGACGTGGCTGGCGAGGAGCTGCTTCTGCCGTAGAAGAAGACGGCGTCGCCCGGTTCGAGGCGCTGTCACTTGGAGACGTTCACGTCGCTGCGGCCGCGGGTCGCTCCCCAGAACCGTGCTGTGCGCTAGGGAAATTCGGTGCTCAGGGTTGTGAGAACGCGTGCGGGGAAGACGTCGACGTGCTGGGAGAAGGAGACTCCGCGGTCGATGGTGTCGCAGTGGTGCTGGGCGACATCGCGATCGTTGAGCGCTGCCGGCTGGAGCGCGATCCTCACGGGTCCTCCGGTCTGAGCTGGTCGTACTTGCGCGGTGCCCTTGGCCGGCTCCACCGGGTACTTGGCCGCGTTCGAGGTCATCTTCTCATCGAGCGCGGCCAGAAGGTCGATTTCGAGGACATCGGCCAACCGGAGCAGGTAGGCCAGCTCGTGCCGCACGTTCCCACCGGAGGACGGATCACGCGTGACCTGGGCTGACTGCTCGGGGGATGAGCCATTGGAAGAGCTCGAGGAGCTCACCGGCCTGGCCGACCAGGGCCATGGCAAGGTTCTTGGGCGTGTGGAATTGCTGCCAGTCGCGTTCGTCGGCGAAGTCGTGCAAGCGTCGCTGGAAGTTTTCAAGTGTCATACCGGGAAACCTCACGAGAGCCCACTCGCATTCTGCGGTAGCTGTCCACCCGTGCCGGTGCTCCATGGGGCCCTTGCCGGGGTCGTCAGGCGGGCGCTGGGCGGAGGAATATCCGTGGCATCGGGTCGGTGCGTCAGCGCGCGAAGTGTCGAAGGAACTCGTTCGTCTCCGGGTCGATGGAATGCACGCCGAGACCTTGCAAGCCCCTGGTCATCAGTACTTTGTAGGTGTTTCGGACCAGTCGATCGAAGAATCCGGGGGAGGTGTTCTTCAAGGACCGATCCTTGGTCTTGTCCTGCTGCGCGCACCAGCCGACCTTCTCCCTGAAGACGAGGTCTTCGCCGAAGATGACGCCAGCCCAGTCGTACTCGAAGCCTTGCGCGGTGTAGACGCATCCAACCTGACCGAATCCACGTGGGTCCGACGCCCATAAAGAGGCGGGTGGCGCGTCGGTGACTGACGCGTCAGGCGGCGTGTTCCACGGTCGGTGCCAACCGGGGATGTCGATGTCAGCAGCTAGCACCAGCTTCCCTTCGTGCTGCTTCGGGCGGCTCCAGTCCCAGCAGAATCCGGCCGAGATTCGGGCGGTTCCCCCGAACATCGAGGACCTCTGGAGCAGCCATCGCTCCAAGGACTGCGCGTTCTTCGTTGCGCGAACCACGTACTCGTCGCGCGTGCTCGCGACCAGGTCGGACCAGCCGATCGGATCCTCGTCGATCAGTCCGAGCACACGGACGACCCACTCGTCGAACAGCTTTGAACCACCGCACCGGAACTGACCTTCGAGGTCAACTACGTGGACCGCGTACCCGCGTTCTTCTGCAGCCGCCTTGATGTTGTCGGGCGTTCCTCGTTCGTTGGGGCGCACGACTTGGTGCTCGTCGAGCAAGAAGACCGGAACTTTTGCCGCGTCGATCAGGGAGTTGATCTGCCGACGTTCGTACACCGGCAGCGTTCGCCCGTCCGGTGATCCTCCACGGATGCGGTGGGCTTCGTCGCACACCAGAACGTCGAGGTCGTCCTTGCGTCCGGTCACGGTGTTGAAGTAGCCGAACATGTCGCTCGTACGCGGATCGCCTCGGGCGACGCGGTCCCTGAGCGTTTCGGTGAATGCTTTGGAACCTGTTGCGTGGAGGACGCGTTTGCCGTGTCGAGCCAGCTTCGTGAGCAGCGTCGTAGCGAGTGCGCTCTTCCCCGAACCGGGGCCTCCTCGGACGATGACCACCGTCTTGTCATCCGGGGTCCAGCTGGTGCCTGCTTGTTCGGCTTGAGCGACGGCGTTCAGGACGAGGTTGAACGCGACCTGTTGTTCGTCGAGGAGCACGAAGTCGTCGCGGTGTTCGAAGGAGTCGGCGGCTGTTCTCAGCAGCGTCCTCGCGGGCGCCTTCTCGGCCCGCAGCAGCTCGTCGGCCGCTTGCACGCATGCGGTGCGAGATTCGGAGTTCGTGTCCAGCAGTGCTCGTAGGTGATCTGTCAGGTCCTCTCGTTCGTCTGCGGCGTAGAGATGAACCAGACCGTGCGACTGGTAGTTGTAGAGCCCGTCGACATCGGAGTGGCTGGCGTTGTGCAGAAACGCGATCGCGCTGACAGGCTCCGCCCGCCGCGCGAGCGAGGGAGTGAAGTCGAGCAGCTGCTGGCAATACCGGCGTACCTGCGCAACAGGAGGAAGCTGGAGCTTCTTCACGCCCGACGCCCTCACCAGCCCATCGCCCACGGTGTCGGCGCGGCTCCACTGCTTCAACTCGACCAGGACGTATGACTGTTCACCCGACTCCGGGTGGCAGCCGCACAGAAGTGCGTCCACCCTCTTCGGGCTGTAGGGCAACCTGTGCTCGAGCAACACCTCGACGTGGCTGAGCCCGGCGTCGCGAAGCACTTCGAGCAGCACCGGGAGGCTGTTGCGCCACGCCTCCACTTCGCCGCGGTTCGAACTGAGGTCGTACCGACCACCGACGGCGGTGGCGATCTCCGCGATTAGCATCCCCTGCTCGGCTTTGGTGAGCAGCTCGGCTGCGCTCCCACGAACGTGCCGCAAACGATCCCCCAGCAATGTCAGCGAGTCGGTCCCGAAGTGGATCTTAACGCTGGGTCGTCGAGATGTGGTGCGGTTCGATGGTTACGCACGCGTCGCTGGCTGGGTCCGACATCGAGGCACAGGTGCAGAAGAGGCCTCGAGAACCGTTCACCGGGGAATCGCCTCGCTTGTGGTGGCGAGATACGCGAGGTGATGAGAGGTCCCCAGTGCAACGGGGGTGGCTCGTGGCACCCACGCCGAGCTGGATGTCGGCGGCGGTCTCATCGCGCAGCTGCCGCCATGGTTCCTCCTTGACACGAGGTGCCTCCCAGGCGGAGGTCCGATTGAGCAGGCGCGGGATGGAGACGGCGAGCAGCGTGGTGGGGCGGAACGGTGCAGCTTCGGCAACGATCCGCAGACCCTTGCCAGCGAGCTCCTCGAGTCACGGAGAGTTCTCTGGAACGTACTGGAGATCGATAATCAGATCGAGCTCCACGTTGTCAACTCCGTTCTTTCGAGCAGCTCAGACAGGCGCGCTCTGGTGAACTCGGCTGGTCTCGCGGATGGCGCCACCGAGTCCCATCTCCTTGCTCAGATTCCTGCATGCGGACAGCACGTCGTCTTCGACGTCAGATCGAATCACGGGTTCGAACTGGACCGGGTACGAATCGAGGAGATGGACGGGCCCGTCCAGTCGGTCCGCCAGCGTGCGCAGGGCGCCAGCGGGTCCGCTGCCGAAGCTCGGCATGTGAGTGACTTCGGTTGCATCGATCATCAGATGGCGCCCGGACGCGTGGAGGCTCCGTGCCACTTCGTCGACCTTGTCGAGCTGGCTGTGCGGTGAGGAACTCGGTACCAGCTCCAGCAGCGGTTGCATCCGGCGGATCTGCGACTTTCGGTTCCATCTGCGAAGCGCGGTGAGTTCGCCTTGTTTCGCGTGGAGCGCCACCAGCGCGCTGAAGCCTTGGGCCACGATCACAGCTCCATCCCCGCAGCTGTGCCAGGTTCAACCACGTTGAACACTAGATCTCCTAGCCACAGACGACCATCCGCCGGAGGCCTGAATTGATGGACCGCGCATCGTGTGCGGGGGCGCCGTGCTCGCTGAGCTGAGGCCCTAGTTGCTCTTGGCGGAGACGTGACGAGGCCAGAGGAGAGCTGGGAGGGTGCGTATCCGAGAAGGATTTGCACCTCCACTGGTAACGACGCAGGTCAGGACGCTCAGGAGTTGGGCGGTTCACAACATCTGAATCAAAAACCCCAGGTCAAAGGCTTGGCCTGGGGTTGATTGCGTGTCCGAGGGGCGAGTTGCGCACTAACCACACGGCTTCAGCTTCCCGAAATCGGTTGAAGCGCTTGTTGTCTCCCGACGGGGCGTCCACCTGGGACGCTTTGGCGTGGCAGGAAGTTTTTCCTTGTGAACTGCGAAGATATCGGCTGGGCCCCGCTCGGGACAGGTGCTATCGGGTGTCCCGACGTGCACCTGAAGGGCTCCGTGGTGCGCCTGAAGTGGAGGCTGCCTGTCCCGACGGCTCTACCGGGGAATGTCAGCGCCCTGGAATGTGGGAGTCCAGGAGGCGAAGCAGGCCCTCATTTGTAGCAATCCGGCGGCCCTCGGGCGTGTTGTCTTCGGGGCTCCTCAATGAGAGCGCCCAAGACCTACGACGATCCACCGCGCGAGTAAACCGGCGAGGTCCGCCGCAGCCTGGCCAGGTCGAGACCTCTGTTCCCCGATGATGAGAGGGGCCGTGAGGGGAGATCGGCGGGGGCCGGAGCTGCTAGGAGAGTGTGTGGAGGGCTGGGTAGGTGACGCGCACAGCTCCGGCTCGGTGGCCGCCAGCAGCAATCGGCCGAACGGGATGTCGAGCGTGCGGTACGAGGACCACGACGCGGCGCTCGCGAGCCCTGACCGACTCGGTGAGCTCGCGGACGCTCTTCGCCGCCTGGGCACCCCTCACAAGCTCGAAGAGTGCTTCGCCGGCTGCCGCCGTCGACCTGACACTGGACCTGAACAGCGGCTTCCGTCGGCCTGCACTACCTGCCCGCGTTCTGCTCCAGCCAGATCCACAGCTACGCCCAGCTACCCCCGCGCCGTCGGCACAGCCTGCGCCACCAATCTCCTCTCACTGGTAAGACCCTCCCCGGCGTGGAGGCCGCCTGACCACGCTCAGATAAGGGAGTTGAGCTGGCCGACGGCTGTTCGGGCGAGCTCGCGCGCGCCCTCCTCGGCTCCCTCCGCGGCTCCGGTCGCCAGTGGCCCGAGGAGCGCGCGCAGCGCGGCCAATCCGCGTTGAATCCTGCCGCTGTTCGGCTCCGGACGAGCCGCCTCCTCCAGCACGTCGCGGCCGGTGGATTCGGCGATTGTTAGGTCGGTCTCGCCGAGTTCGCAGGAATGCAGGTTGCGCATGGTCAGCAGCACGGAGCTGGCGAGTTGCTCGAAGTCGAGCGCGGTCTGCTCGTTTCGCGTACCTGGGTGGCGCACGTCCTCCCAGCTCAACTGGGCCTGGTTGCCAGCGATGTTGATCACCGGGCCGTTGTAGATGTTGGTGGCCACGCTGTTCAATGGCGCGTCCGCGCTCCCGTCGGCGACGGTGGACGTGTTGTCGGTGCCTTCTGGGGACGAGTGCAGATTGGCCCGACCGACGCGGTGCTGGTCGGTGGTGTTCGTCGGCGTTTCGACCTCGTTCATGTCGAGTCCTCTTCCTCAACTTGTCAGTGGTGCTCCTGCTTGAATTCGAGGATGGGTAGGTGTTGGTGGGGCTCACGATCTTCGTGCGTTCGGCCTGGTGGTGCGGAAGGTCGGTGGGGCCCGGGGGGGGGGGGGGGCCCCCGGCCCCCCCCCCCCCCCACGACGGTGACGCGGGGACCGCCGGTGCCTGCTCGGTCGGCGCCGGGGTGCGCGGGGTGGCGGACCCGGGGTGGGGGGGGGGGGGGGGGGGGGGGGGGCGGGGGGGGGGGCCGGGGGGCGGGGGGGGCCCCCGGGCCCCCGGTCGCGGCTCGAGAGCCGTTCGCGACGCGTTTAGACGCAGGTGTCGTGGATCAGACGGTGCGGATGACCGAGATCAGGCCGCAGCTTGCGCGGGTGTCCGCGGTGCTCCCCCCGCCGCCGATGATCACCCGGCGGTACGAGATCTCGCTTTGACGCATGCTTCTTCTCCTTCTCTCCGCGATTCGGATCGCGGGTCGTGAACAACTATTACTGGTTGACAGGTGCGGGTACTTGCGGTACCTGCCCTGCGGCGGTCGGTTGTCCTACCGGTCCGCCGACGAGGAGAAGACTGCAACCTCCGTGTGGGGAAAACGTGGGGAGGAGCGTGGGGAAGGCACCCACACCCGATTGGCTGTTACCTTCCGGCTGCGTATTGACCAGGATGTATGGCCGTGGCGGAAAATCTTCGAATTCGGTTGCTTGGAAGGGTTGCGGTGCTCCTGCACGGCGAGGTCCAGCAGCCGCAGCACCCCAAGGTGCTGGCCGCGTTGGCCGCGGTCGCGTTGACGCGGAACGGACGGATCAGCGATGAGCGGCTCGCCGAGCAGCTGGCGGGCCGGAAGGGGCCGCTGACGAAGGTCACGCTGCGCACCTATCGCCGTGATATGCGGAAGTTGTTTCCGGGGCCGCTGGCCGTGTTGGAGCGCGACAGAGGAATGACCTGTCTCGCAGTCGAAGACGAGCAGATCGACCTCTGGCGGTTCCGGAAGCTGATGGCTGACGCCGACGAAAGCGATCCGGCATTGCGCGTGGAGATGCTGCAGGAGGCGAGGAAGCTTTGGGACTTCGACGAGAAGCCCTTGTCCGGGATCGGAGACGACGTAGACTTCTCAGTGAACATTTCAGTGTTGCAGCAAGAGCGCGCCGAGATGTACCAGAAGCTGATCGATGCAATGGCCGAGCGCGCTGACGTTGAAGTCGCGTACGCAGTCATCGAAGAGGCTCGCCGGTGTTGCCCGGGAGAGATTGACCGGTTCGAAGGCGCCGCCCGCGACCTGGCCCGCCGAAACCGGATGCAGCCCAGTGAGGCGGCGCCGAACAATCTGCCGAACGTTCGCACCCACCTGTTTGCGCGAACAGAGCACTTGGCGCAGCTCGACGAGGTCCTATCGCCACGAACGGATGCACCGCAGGTGGCGGCGATCACCGGCCCGCCCGGAGCTGGCAAATCAACCTTGGCGGTCAGCGCGGCGCGGTCAGCAGCCGTCAGGTTCCCGGGCGGAGTGCGTTACGTGGATCTGCGCGGATATTCCGAACATCAGCGCAAGACGACGAAGCAGGTGGTGGCCGAGATCTTCGGCGGCTGGGATCTGAAAGTTCCGGACGGTGGCGAGCAGGAGTTACTCGGCAGATTCCTCTCGGAGATCGCGGCTCGCAGCCCGTTACTCGTCTTCGATAACGTCGTGGACTTCGCACACGTGCAGGGACTCCTGCCCGGCTCACCAGACACGGCGGCGGTCGTGACCAGCAGATCAAGGCTCGTCGATCTGCTGGTATCGAGAGGAGCCGCGGAGGTGGAGTTGGAACCGTTGGACGATGCTGCGTCCCTCGACTTATTGGCGGAGATGATCGGTACCGAACGGGCGCGCAGGGAACACAAGCCGGTCGAGGACTTGGCGGCGGCGTGCGGCGGATCTCCGCTGCTGCTCACTGTTGTAGGCGCCCAGATCCGGCGACGCCCCAAACGGAGCATCTCCTTGTTATGGAAGGAGTGGGAGAACCACCAGAGGTTCCTCGGGTTCCCAGTGCCCGGACATCCCGGTTTGGAGCTGCGCGCGGTGCTCTCCTGGTCCTACGAACAGCTCTCGCCGGTCGCGGCGCGACTGTTCCGGGCGTGCGGACTGCATCCCGGTTCCGCGGCAGTTGGCCGCGACGCGCTCTTCCACATGGTCGGTGGGCCTCGTGCCACGCTGGGTGAAGGGCTCGACGAGCTGATCGACGGCAATCTGCTCCAGGAGGTGCGAGACGGGCGATACCAGCTGCACGACGTGATTCAGCCGTACGCTGCCGACCGAGCGATGGCGGACATGACCGGTGCGGAACGGGACGGCCAGCGCGAACGGCTGCTCGAATACCTGCTGCACGCGGGCTACCAGTGCGATCTGAAACTGGATTCCGGCCGGGAGCTGAAAATCGGATCTCGGCCCGCGGACATGGTGCTGCCAGAGCCGGCGAGCAAGAAAGAGGCCGTGAGGTGGCTCGACCGTCATTACCCGACCTACACGGCGATGCTGAACGATGAGGGGCTCGATCCGCCTCTGCGGTACTGCGTCCTTCTTCCGCTTGTCCTGGTGACGTTCCAGTGGCGGCGAGGCCATTGGAACGACGCGGTGAAACACCTCATTCGGGCACGGAATCTCTGCACTGGTCCGAAGCCGGCCTGGCCGGAAGGTCAGGACCCCGGGACACAGATGCTGATCTTACGACTGTTGGCCGGCACGTATCGGTTGCAGCGCAAATACCCCCTTGCTGAGAGCAATGTTCGGCAGGCGATCGGGATGAGCGTGCAGGCAGGAAACACCTTTGGGGAGGCGACAGGTCGGCAGCTGCTCGGGGTGCTCCACGAGAAACAGAAGAGGTGGGAGGACGCCCGTTCCGAATTCGAGAGGTCTGTGGAACTGTTCCGATCGCAGGACGACGCTCGCGGCCAGGCCCACGCGCTCAACGGCCTGGCCGGCGTGGAGCGCGCGTCCGGTCGGGTTCCGGAGGCGCTCGATCGGGCGCGTACCGCTCTGCAGTTCGCGAAGCGGGCATCCGACGCGAACGGTCTGGCGGCGGTGCACCGGAATCTGGCCAGTCTCCTCGCAGAGCAGGGGCGGCTGGTAGAGGCTGTGAAGCACTTCAGCTCTGCGATCGAGGTCTATGTGGAGCTTCGCTCCGAGCACAATGAGGCTCGGGTTCAGAAGGCGCTCGCCGAGCAGTTCGCTGCACTCGGCGACGAGATGGCGGAGCGCCGTGCACTGCGGCGAGCGAGAAAGCTCTTCCAGGAGATCGGCGACCTTTCCGAAGAGGACCAGAAGGATCAGCAGCAGGTCGAACGCCGGTTGGCTCATCTTGAGTCTTCGTGATCACCCGGCAGGTTCGAGCTTTGGCGGATTCCGGCGAAGCCACGCCTCGGGGTCCGCGTCCGGGGCCTGTGGATCGGGCCCGGCGCTCTCCGGCGGGAGCAGCGTAAGTAGTCGTTGCACGACCTCGGTGGCGGTTCCCGGCCGGCGGTCGATATCGCGTGTCACCATCTGTGCGACGAGCTCTCCCAGCTCCAGCCCGAGATACCGACTGATCCACTCCGGCGGCTCGTGCACCTCCTCGCTCCTGTTCCAGCCCTCGTCCTCGCCGTACGGAACCTCGTTTGTGATCATCTCGCAGATGACGCAACCGAGTGCATAGAGATCGCTGCGCACGTCGACGAGCGAACCGTCGATCTGCTCGACCGGCGCGTAACCCGCGGTTCCCCCGGGTTTCGGCTGATCTTCGAGTCGTCTTGTGATTCCGAGATCGAGCAGATGAACCATTCCATCATGATCCACCATCACGTTGCTCGGTTTAACGTCGCGATGCACGGCTTCCCGGTGGTGCACCGAGGTCAGGACCACGCCGAGCTGGATCGCGATGGCTATCGCGGTCCGGCGCTTTAGCGGGCGGTGGTCCAGCAGGAAGTCATCCAGCGATCGGCCATCGACCAGTTCGAAGACGACGTAGCCTTGCTCGGCGGTCAGATCTGCCATGTCGAGGACTTTTGGGATTCCGGGGATGCCGCGAAGCTCTATGCCGAACTCGCCTTCTACGATCAGCCGTCCCTGCCTCTCGGCAAACCAAGTGGTCGACTCCTCCCAGCGTGCAAGCAGCGTCTTCACCGCGACCTCGTGACCGGTTCCGATCTCCTCGGCTCGGAAGAGTCGGCCCATGCCGCCGCGCCCGAGTTGGCCGGTGATCCGGTAGCAGCCAGCCACCACAGTCCCGATCTGCACTGTTACCTCCAGATAGTGACGGCGATGATGATTGTCGCCTCGGCTGCCGAGGCGCCATCGAATTCACCCGCAGGGAGTAGAGCCGGTGTGGGATGATAGGCAGCACTGGAGGGTGAATGTCGAAGTGGATTGTACCGAAGGGTGTCATCGGGAATGCCCACACGATCGAGATTTGGGCGGGAACGGTCGGCTCTGGAACATTCCGGTGCCCGATAGGAGATGCGCTTCGCGTGCGTCGCGGGATCTCGCCGGAGATCGCGTCGGGGCCGGCGAAGAAGCCGGAATTGGTCGATTTCGCACTCCAACCGTTCATGGAAGCGCTCGACAGAGTCGAACGAGACGGCGAGCTCCCCGTGAATGTACTAGCGGATCTCGAATCGGGCAAGCGGTTCGGCCCGATTCACCGCGGTGTGCGGCGCTGGGCAGTCCTCGCCACGCGCAACTATCTTGCCGCTTATCCGCCGGGCGGGACGGACTGCGAAGATACCTCCTGGGACCCGGTGATCCCCGGGTGGATGTATCGGCGCAGATTCGTTCCTCCTGACCAGCGCGGGATCAGCAACTACCGGATCCGGATCTGGGGCCGCTGCTACCGCTCGACGGACGGCCGGGTACACGAGATCAGGTTGCCGACCTACAGCAGTGCTGGTCGGGAGCGGACTAAGGCGGAAGAGGCAGTGGCCGCGTTCGTAGTCGCGAGCGCCAACCCGCATGTTGAAATCGTGCGGGTTCGCGAATTCCACTGCCTCGAAGGGAAAGTGGGTCCTCTGCTATACGAGGGTTCCCCCGCCGAGGCCGTCGATTTCCATCGGAAGGTAGGTGCGCCGGCGCTGGCCTCAGTCGTGAATAGCACGGAGTACCGCCCCGGTGATCCTTGTGTGAAGTGTCGTTACCGCATTGGTTGCCGCGGACTTCCCGCCGCACCGGGCCTGCTTGGGATCGAGGATCGGAGCAGGCCGCGTCGCACCTGGTCCGTCAGCAACGGGCGGTACTATCGAGCCTGCCCCGCGAAGGATCACCTCCGCAGATCGCGATTACCCACGGCCTGGGAGGTGGAGCGCAGCGCGACGGCCGAACGCGGCCGGTCGATCCACGATCACCTGCACGTCCGGCACCGGCACAGGCCGCAGGTGCCTTGCGCGCCGGACGAGGAGGCGATGTGGAGTTCCGAACCGGATGGCGCGGAGCACGGTGTCGCACTGCGGATGCTCCGGCACCACGCGGAGGTGTGCCCGTTGCGGGGCTTGCAGGCCGGAGCGGAGCTCAGGTACGAACCGAGCCTGACGTTCGACGACACCAGTGCGGACGTGGTGGTCAAGGTCGAGCCCGATCTGCTCTACTCGGATCGCGGCTCGTGGGTCTGGCGCGAGGTAAAGACCACCCGCGCGACTTCCTCCCGCCGGTTCGATTCGCTGGAGTCGTTGCCGCAGATCGCGCTGGCTGTGCTCGTTCTCGGACAGCGACTACTAGGTGGCGACCGGCGGCGTTCGCGGGTTGAGCTTGAGGTGCTGAGGCCGAACGGTGTCGACCTGCGGCAGTTCGACCCGTTCTCGCGGGATCTTCAGGAGGATGCCCACCAAGTGATCCGGAAGATGGTCGTCGACTGGCACCGCGACGAGGAGTTCGCGCCGCGGCCCGGCCTGGAGTGCGCGCGTTGCGAAGTGCGCAGGTGGTGCCCGGACGCATTGCCGGAGAGCAGCGCATGACCGCGGCACCGGACGACGTCGAGGTGGTACGGACGGTGGCGCGGGGCATCATCGAGCTCGCCGACGTAGCGGACCCAGTTGCGTTCTCCTTGCCCTACCCGCCGAGCGCTCAGCGGGCGCTGGACTTGTTGGTGAACACCCTGATACGCGTGGGTGGCGAGCCGCCGCGGAGCCTGCCGGGCATGGTCCGTCTGTGCCGGACGGAACCGCTTCGCGAGTGGGGCCTGCGCTTGCCCGCCGATCTGTCCACAATCGACGAACTTTTCGTGTTGCGGCAGACGGCGAGTCCTTCGCGGTTATGCCTCGAATGGGCACATGACGGCGTGGTGAGCGACGAGCGAGTCCGGGATCTCCTCCGGGCCCTGGACGAGGCTGCTCCGGATGAGGAAACCTACGAAGCCTGCCGGGCCTTCGCGGTATCGCGTCCGATGGTTCCTGGGACGGAGTTCTGGGAGCTCAACGGCGGTCGGTCCCGCCGGGTGTGGCGCAAGGTGCGGGACTTCTACGAACCGTTGCCGGGGATGTTCGTGCGCGACGGAACCGTAGCAGTCTGCGGCAGTTGTTCCTTCCCGATGATTCCGGTCGATCAGCCGAAGTCGGAACCGAAGTCGAAACGGGAATGTGGATGGGAATGCGAGTGGGAGTCCTGCCTGCGTGATCGGCCCCCTTCGATCCACCCCGTAACGGATTCCATCGCCCTTCCTCGCGGTGTGCGCTGGGCATTCTGTGCGCCCGGTCGCGCGGAGGCGGACGTGCGCCGGGTAGCGGCGGCTCGCGGAGCGTGGATGAGCTACCGGAGAGAACTTTCCGGGGCCTTGAGTATCGGTTGGCCAGGTGGTGAGCAGTGGGAAGTGTTCATCAGGAATCACGTCGACCCGGCGTTGCTGGCGAGATCGGTGAGCCGCTCGGTCGGCCCGGCGAGCGCGGATCGCTGCCTTGTCGTGCAGGTCGGGGGCAGGCTCGTGGAAGGGGCGGAATTTCGGTCGATCTTCGAGCGGAACCTTGCCATGGAAAGCTCGGGCTGGAGCATCGTCGGCACCCACGAGTTCGCCGACCTGGCAGCACGGGCCGGAACGACTGGACCGGGGTGACGATGCGCAGTTCCGCTCCGCTGTTTGCGGAGATCGTGCAGATCATCAAGGCGGCCAGTGATTTGAAATCACAGCAGATCCACGACATGCTCGCCACGGAGCTCGGGCTGCTGGTCGCGGAGCAGATCATGCCGGAGAACCCGGTCCGGGGCGCGTGGACCCTGTTCAGTGGTTACCCGTTTGCCACACATCGGGGACTCGTAACGACGGAACAGCAGCGCCGGACGCTGAGCATAGCCCGGTTCGAGCTGTGGACCCGCCGCCGACGTTCAGCGTGGCTAGATGCCCTCGACCGTTACAGCGAGTTCGACGAGGGGCTACGCGCCTACTGCAAGATCGACCTCGACAGCCCCGCGGAGCGGCGGACGCTGTCGGTGGCGCCCGACCGATTTGACGTCTACGAGTCCCTGATAGCCGGCCCGGCTCCGTTCGAAGGAGGCCCCATCGAGACGGCCGAGGCCGGCCCGCACTCCTTCCGGAGGGGCCAGGAACTCGTCACCGTCCACCTGCCGGACGTTGACCTGCCCGAGCCGGAAGGACACGACCTCGGCGAACCCGCGCGCAACGGTGGCGCGCCGCATCGGATCACGAAGAGCGCTCTCGTCGAGACCGCGAAGGAAATGGATCAGCGCAAGAACGCGCGTTGGGAACAACGCCTGGGGACCTCTCGGCTGTTCACGAAGTTGGACGACGAGTTCGTCATCACCGACGACCCGTCCCTGGACCTCGACGGTTTCCTGCACCTGCAGGGCATCGTCGGAGCGGGCAAGAGCACATTGCGTGACGTGCTGACCGTGCACTGCGTGCGGAAGCTGGGGATGCGGGTGACGATCGTGCTGGGCGACGTCGCCGAGTGCCTGCGGCTGACGGATCTGTTGCAACTCCACGGTTGCAAGGCCGCGCCCATCATCGGCCAGTCCAATCGCGAGCAGCACGCTCAACGCCTGCACCGGAGGCAATCCAGTAGGGGAGCGGTCAACCTGCTCGCGCACGACGATCCGGGCTTCGAGTACCTGAGCACCACCTGCCTGCTCAACACCTTCCTGGACGACGAACCGCTGACGGCCAACGAGGTTCCCTGCACCACCCTGCGGTCGAACGTTCGTGACCGGACACGGCGAAGTCCTGTGTGGACGCTCGACGGAGTGGAGCCGCGCTTGGGGCGCAAGCGGCTGGCTTGCCCTTACTGGACCGGTTGCCCGCGGCACCACGGAGCACGCGAACTGGTCGACGCCGACGTCTGGATCTCCACCCCGGCGAGCCTCATCGACGCGAGGGTTCCCTGGCCGCAGAACGGGGAGCGGATCAGGTACTTCGAGCTGGCCTGCCGGCGCAGCGACCTGATCATCGTCGACGAGGCGGACAAGGTTCAGATCCAGTTCGACGCCATGTTCGCCCCGGCTGTGCCCCTGGTGGGGCGGTTGAGCAGCTCGTGGCTCGACCGGCTGAGCACGCACAAGATCGAGGAGCTTGCCATCAGCGGGCGGGTCCAGCTCTCGGACAGTGATGTGCAGAACTGGTCTGCCGCGCTGAACACCGCCACGCTCGCGACGGACCGGCTCTACGGGCTGCTGGTGCGGGAGCACGACATCCGGAGGTGGTTGCGCTCCGGCCACTTCAGTTCGTGGAGCCTGCAACAGGATCTCGTGCTGGACCGCTACGAGATTTCGGAGGAGGCGGGGCCTGCCGCACAGGCCTTGATCGAGGGGCAGCGCAGAGAGCTGGAGGAGATCCTTGACAGGTTCCGCGACGACCCGTTCGGCGACCGGTCGGACGCCGAACGGCGGCCGGATCCGGAGCTCGTCCGCCTGACTAGCGAGCTGCTCCACACCACGCGACTTCCCCGAACTCGGGCGCAATTGCGTCGCAAGCTTCATCGACTACTCCGGTTGGACGAGCACGACGATCCGGATGGTTTCCTGGAGAAGTGGGGACAGCGGTTCGAGTTCACCCTCTTGCTGGCCGCGTTGGAGCCGAAGCTGGCGCTGATGACCGCGATGTGGCCGCGCGTGCAGGCGGCGCTGAACCTGGAGTTCAATCAGCTCTACCGGAAACCGATCGACTACGGACCCGTGGTCCCGGAATCGCCGATGGGCAACGTGCTCGGCTTCCAGTTCCACGCAGAGTCCGCCGACGCCGGCGGGGTGCACAGCGGTGAGCTGCGGTTCTTCCAGTGCGCGGGTGTCGGGCGGAAGATGTTCGATGCCATGCGCTCGCTGCCTGCCGCCGACGGGCGCAGCAGTCCGCATGTGCTGCTGATGTCCGGCAGCAGCTGGGCGGGTTCGTCGACCAGGTATCACGTGGACTTCCCCGTCGATGCGTTGATCGCTCCGCAGCAGGAAGACATCGACAAGGTGGCCCGCAGCGATTTCCGGTTCCGCCCGGTGAATCCGGGCCCGCACGCTCTGCGCGTCTCGGGATGCACTGACCCGGACAAGCGGATAAAGGTCTTGGAGCAGCTGGCGGTGGAGCTGGGGGGAAGCAACGGGCCGGACCTCAGCCCGCTGGAAGCAGAACTAAGGGAGATCGGCGACGACGACCGCTGGCGGATCCTGCTGCTCGTGGGCAGCTACGACGAGGCTGAGAGAGTGGCGGACAAGCTGCACGGCCTCCGCCGCTGGAAGGGACGTGTCCGCCGGCTGGCCAGGGACGATGACGAGATCGGGCCCGATTCCGCAGACCGGTCGCCCGTTCTCCGCCGCGGCGACGTCGAGACGTTGGCGCAGACGAACACGGAGTTGCTGGTCGCACCGCTACTGGCTATCGAGCGCGGGCACAATATCCTCAACGAGCTGGGGAAGGCAGCGATCGGGTCGGTCTACTTCCTGGTCCGTCCGAACCCGCGGCCGGACGACTTGGTCCTCGCGGTGCACGCGGTGAACGACTGGTCGGTGCGGATCCAACGGGACGGCCGTTTCGCCATGTGGGTATCTGGTGCCGACACGCTCGACGCGGCAGGGTACGCCTTCCGCGCGGAGGCGCGGCGGGAGTGGCGGCGCGTGCTCCGCAGATCGACCGCCTGGTCCCGGCTTGGCGACGATCGCGAGTCGTTCACCTGGGACATGCTGGTGGTGATCTGGCAGGTGATCGGCCGCTTGGTGCGCGGTGGTGTCTCCGCGCGGGTCACCTTCGTCGACGAGGCATTCGCCCCCGAGTCGGCTGCTGGCAGGGGCATGGACACGGCTGATACGAGCCTGCTGGTCAGCATGTACGCCGTTCTGCAGAAATACCGCTCGCCCGGCCCGGCGAGCCCCGGAGCCCCGCCCCGGCACGAACAACAGCTGGTGGAGGGCCTGTACGCGCCGCTTCACGAGGCTCTCGAGCGATGCCTAGAGGACATGCGAGCGGGAGGACCGACCCGATGAATCCGTTGATCAGCCTCACCGCGTACGAACTCGCCCGGCCGCTGATCAAGCCTTTTCGGACGATCGAGTTCGCGCCGGAATGGCGCCGGCAGCTCCTCGCGGCGTACCAGCGGACCTTCGTCCGCGGTGACGTGCCTCGGGGTCTGCCCACCAACTCGCTCAACGACCTGTTCCGAGCCGCCGTGCCGGAGCTGATCGCGGCCCGGGGCGCGACCGATGATCCGGCGAATCCCTGGTTGTACACTGTCCAACCGCCCTCGGACGCGAAGTTGGTCGTGCTGCTGGAGACCTGGGTACGGCACGTGCTCAGATCGGGCGGAAACGCCGAGGCATTCGACGAGGAGACGGTCGTCGATCTGGTCGACGGCCTGGCGGAAGCACTGCCCCCGTGGTCGCCCACGCCCGTCGATCTTGCGGCCTGTACCCGGACGGCTGGCGGCACGATCGTACCGGACAACCGGCTGTATCAACTGCTGCCGGAGGTGGTGGCAGCCCGGCTGGCCGGATCGACCTACCAGTTCGGCAGCGCGAAGCTGTCCTTCGGCACTGTGTCCGTAAAGGATGGTGTTGAGCTCGTATCCTGGCCGCCGGAGAGGCATCCGCATAGGGGCAGGGACTGGTTCCATTCCCTGCGGCTAACGGTCTCGGTGCACACCGTTCCGTTCGCGAACTCCTTTCGCGTGCACGTCACGTCCGGGGTTCGACGCTGGTTGTCGGGCGTACCGCTGGAACTCGACTCCCGCGGAGCCACCGCCTACCTGCGGCTGCCGTTCAACGGTGTGGAACCGGGCGCGGCGGCGCCGCGCCTGCTGGCAAACCGGTTGCGCTACGACCGGCGCAAGCGCCGGGTCGAATGGGCCCGCGAGAGCCTCGCGCAGCTTCTGCCGCAGTTTCCTGGGACGCTCGCGTGCCCTGGTGCAGCGGAGCTTGTCCAGGATCCGGACCGTTGGCGGAGGGGAGTCGACGGCACCGAGGCGTGGCTGCCGTACAGCACGGCGCGTGGTGGCGAGCACGGCGTCGGAGCAGGCTTGCTCCCCACCGAGCGCTCGGCAATCGACGAGTGGGTCGAGAAGGTGCTGAGCCCGGACTTCGTCCGTGTTCCGGACCTGGTCCGGGCGACCCGACGGGCGAAACCGAAGAAGTGGTCCATGACATCCCCGGCCAGCACGGTGCTCGCTCCGCGCCGGATGGCATCGCGGAAGGCCTCGATCGCTGCTGTGCTGTCGGGGCGCCGATTGAAGATCTGCATCGGATTCCAGAACGAGCACATCAAGGTGGCGCTCCTTGACGCGCTGTGTGAGCTGCTTGGACTCGGACCCGTGCAGGGCTCGTCGATGTCAATCGTGGAATGGCAGCTCGGGGACTTGGCGGTGGAGGTCTGTTGCGAGGAGTGGGGCGTCCTTGTCTCGGAGCTGAACGTTCCAGGAGGGCTCAAGCCGCAGGAACGTCGACGTGCGCTTGCGGGAGCTGGCGCTCGTCGGCGGGCCGAGATTCGAGGCCACTTCGGTGCGCCCGATCCGGAGGACCCGGTTTCGCTGGTGTTCGCCGAGCTGCGGGGAGCCAGCAGCTTCAAACAGGATCAGGATCCGAAACAAGCGATCCGAGCAGGCTGCGCGGAGGTCCGGCGGCTGACGCAGTTCATCACTCCGGATGAAGATAACCTCAGAGAACGGGCGAGATGGGCGGTGCTGGACGGGCTGCGCCAACTCGGTGTGGTCGACGCAGCGGATCTGAACGTCGGCGTTGAATTCCCCGCTGAGTTGCAGCACGTCGGACTGTGGATCGCTCGGAAGAATTCGACAGGGCCAGGACGCCAGCGGAGGCAGATGCTGATCGCGGTGCGGCACCGCCGCCGAGGCAACAGATATCTAGTGGACGGCTGGGACGAGCGGTCGAAGGAATGGGTCCCTTACGCGGAACTGCTGTTGAGCCTGGGTACGGCGGAGGCTCCGGAGGACGGCTACGGTCATGGTAGGAGCTGGCAGGAAACCCGGAACTACGCGCAGGAACGGGTCAGGGCGATCCTCTACCAGCTGCGCAACACCCCGGCCGTCGTCATGGTGCAGGCGGGCAACATGCGTCACGTCTGGCCGTGGCTGACGACCGGCCAGGTCGTCCGTGACATGATCGGATTCGACGGAATGCCTGCTCAGCGGTTGGACCTGCACGGTTCGGAACTGCGCCTGGTCCAGGTGCGTGACTCGACGAACCGCGACGAGGTCCCGCAGTGGTACGCCCCGCGCGACACAGAGCCGGCGGCTGGGCACGCGAGCGGGTTGTGGCAGCCGGAGAATGCTCCAGCGAACAACCGGGTCTTCCTGAGTACCACCGACGTCACCTCGCAAGGAGCACAGCGGCGTGGGGCGGTCAAGTACGCGGAGTCCGGCGCGTTGCCGCAGATCTCTGGGTGGAACCCGGGAATTCGGGAGATCACCGTGCTGGGCCTGCCGTCGAGCGGAACAGCCGATGAACAGCGCGAGGGGTTGGACGATCCGTTGGTCTGGGCCACCCTCGTGCACCAGCTCCGCCACGTCGATGGCTACGTCCCGCTGGGACTTCCGGTGCCGCTGCATCTCGCCAAGCACGCGGCGGAGTACGTCCTGACGATTCCTAGGGGAGCCGTGGCGGTCGCCGATGACCTTGCGGAGGACGCGCAAAAGCCCTGATCCAGTGAACGTCCCCGGTGCTGTGGACTCCGAATTCGGTGAGGAAGGCGGTGGAGGCTTCGGAGATCGCGTCGACGGCTCGATCGAAGGCGGCCGGGCGTTGTGAGCCGCGGGGCTCCGCGTGGTCGACCTCGCCATCAGGCGCCACCCACCCGAGGGCTGACGTGGGTGTCCCGCATCGTGCGCCGCGCTCGTGCAGGCGGCGGCGTATGGCACCCGCAGCTGTCTGTAGAGCCGGACGGTGTCCGAGCTGTTCCTTGGAAATACCGCAGATACGCATCGGGGCACCGTGGCTAGACACGTGCCGATCAGGGTTGCGCAGATGGTGGTGACCGGCGGCGGTGCCGGTCACTCGATGACTGAGGCGATCGCGGCGGTTAGGCCTCGCGGCTAATGAACATGGCGGGCGAGGCCTGAGCCTGTGGGTAGGTGGGTATCCCGACGGGAGGCCCCACTAGCAAAGATGCAGGTCGGAAGACTGAGGTAAAAGTGGTCATCCATACGGTCACGAAGAAACCCCAGGTCAAAGACTTGACCTGGGGTAATGCGTGTCCGAGGGGCGAGTTGCGCACTAACCACACGCATCGAGTTGGTAGCGCATGAATAGTGGCATGATCAGGCACTGTCCGCCCGTCCCAGCGGCTTCTCTACGACGGGACAGGCGTGCAACTTGATGAGCTGCAGTTTTGTAAACTCCGACTGCCGCGTCACTTGCACGTTGGGTGTCCCGCACTGTCCCGCGCGCCCCTCAGGACGGTCAATCGGCGTGGTACTGCGCGGGACGGGACACAGTCTGACTGCCATGCAAAGGGCTGAGTCTACGACAGCTATCAGGCTAACGGTCAGAAGTGATCGATTTGGTCATTCCTGGCCAGGTGAGTTAAGAGCTAGGGCTGGCGAGCTCGCTTTCGTCGGTAGCCTTTGTGGTCCGGATCTGCCGGTACCGAAGCGGGCGCAGAAGCGCACTCCGGAAGTACGCCCGAAGCTGTGCATGTTCAAGCAGAGTCGATGCGGACTATCTGCGCATTGACGAGAAAGTGACGGGTCGGACCGGCCCCAGTGATGCGCAACCGTAGTTGGTGTGCCAGACGAAAAGAACCCGTGGCGCGTAGTTATATTCAATCAAGGTTCCTTTTTTATTCCGGAAGATATTTTGATGGCAACTATAGGAGCTGCTTCCGCATACGAAGCTCCCTGTACATCGAGACGCAACCATGTCGCGCGATGCGATACAGTGTGACCAAGGTGCCTGTCGAGAGGATACAATTGGGAACGCCGATGCGCGACCAGTCATATTTGAAGGATTGCATTTCTGTTCTGCAAGGGTTTTCTTCTGTGGATGCAGCACGTTTTATTGGGCAGATCAAGGACGGGTTTTTCCTGAATCCAGAGACCCCGAGGCGGGGTCAACCGACGCCCAACGAAGACACTGTCGAGTTTATCCAAGAGTGCGAAAAGAATCTCGATACTGCGATAAGAAAACTATTTCGTGAGCTTGATAAGACCAGCTTGGTTGATTGCGTAACCCTAGCTGTTCTCTTTGGGCAATCTGACCCTAGGGCCGATACCGTAACGGCGCCTGCCAATTCATTCTCTTACGAGATTGAACTGATAGCGTCATGCTGCAGTTCAATCGAAAAAACCGGGAAAATCCGAGAGAGGAGGCGCAAGCGGTCGGCGCGTAATGCTCTTCAGCAGGCACGTATCATTCGAATCATTTCACAGTATCTGAACATTAGCAATAAACTGCTTGGCCAGCCTAAAAAATATGAGGATTTGGAAAACCAAAGAAAATTTCAAGATATTCTTGTCGAAGAGTGGGTGTCAGTTCGAGGTGCATTTAACACGCGTTACGACTGGGCGTATTCAAAACGACTGGCATCCCGCCTCTCGGATCGAGGATTCCCTCATCCAGATTTAGACATCATTTTCACTGGACTAAACAATACTATATCCCGATGGTCGAGAGTCGTGTCCGATTTCCAGAAATCAGTGAGCGGATTCGCTGAAATTGGTTGTCTGCTGCGCCAGCATACTTTGCTAGACCGCCGAGACTCGGGAAAGCTTTCTCGGCGACTTTGCTTGTTAATATCACAAGCATCGAACCGTCTAGTTTTGCGCCGCGAGGAGATGTTTTCCGGGGTTCCGGAAGAGAAGCTGGATCAGGTATTCGAGTGGACACGTCTTCTTAGTGTTAAACCGGAAACAATCGGTAAAAACTTTAGCTGCAGGCGCGCATTTGACTCACCGTTAAGAAAAAATCCCTTGATTGAGACAACCACAGGCTATCTGATAACTTTGACACACATTCTTAGTACTGACATTTCTATCGTACTAGAAAAAGTTCTGTCGGCTGAGCCAGGTGTGCAATATTATCGTGCGCGAGGGGAGGAAGTCGAGTCTTCCGCCATCTCAATGCTTGCCGGAGTGCTCGAAGGTGCACAAGTGGTTCACGGCGGTAAATACCACGGTGAACGTAAGGGTGAGCTTATTGAGGTAGATGGGGTAGTTCTATGTCCTCGGCCCGGACCACCCCAACACTCTGACCACCCGGCACATGTACGCCTCCTTGCGAGGTCGAGCTGGGGACCCGGCTGGAGCCGCCGAAGCGTTCGAGGAACTGCTGACCGACCGCATCCGCGTCCTCGGCCCCGACCACCCCGCCACCCTGACCACCCGCGGTAACCTCACCCACTGGCGGGGGGAGGCTGGGGACCCGGCTGGAGCTACCGAAGCGTGACGGCAGGCGGCCACTTTCTTCCAGACAGCGAGTTTCCGCTTGTCGTGCACAAACCATCCCGGGCCACATCCGGGGCACATACGAGCCGCAGACGACGAAAGCCGATGACAACTGATCGACACTCCGCGGCTGCCCGCAGCGCAGCTGTACCACTGCTTCCTCGCTGCGAGATCTTTTTTTCGATTGGCTCCGCCACGAGGGAAAAAGCCGTCCTCGCGAGGAAGCAACTGAGAACCCGCGGCGGTGCCGGTTGCTCTGGTGGTCACTGCTCAGCGGCTTCGCCGCTGACCGCCAAGGACGCGCGGGTTCAGGGGATTCTGATCATCTTCTTGTTCACGAACTCGGCGAACGCGGCGCGGCCGAGTTCGCGGCCGGTGCCGGAGCGCTTCACCCCGCCGAAGGGCAGTTCGGCGCTCTCGGCGCCCACCGCGTTGACGAAGACCATGCCGGCTTCGAGCCCGTCCGCCACTCGCATCGCCTGTTCCCGGTCCGGTGTGAACACGTAGGAGCCGAGGCCGAACGGCGTGTCGTTGGCGACGCTGATCGCTTCCTGCTCGTCGGCGACCCGGTACAGTACGGCGACGGGCCCGAAGAACTCCTCGTGGTGCGCGGGATTGCCGGGCGCGACATCGGTGAGCACGAGCGGCGGGAAGAAGTTCCCCCGCCGCGCCGCACCGCGGTGCGCGGTCGCACCGTGCTCCACGGCCCGCTGCACCTGCCTCTCCAGCCGGTCCGCGGCGGTGGCGGAGGACAACGGTCCCAGCGCGGTGCCGGACAGCGCGGGGTCGCCCGGTTCGATGGCGTTGAACGCCGGAATGAACCGCTCCGCGAACGCGTCGTAGAGGTCGTCGACGACGATGATGCGCTTGGCCGCGTTGCAGGCTTGGCCGCCGTTGTCGATGCGGGCGGCGATCGCCTGGCCGACGACCGCGTCCAGGTCTTCCGCCCCCAGCAGCACGAACGGGTCGGAACCACCGAGTTCCAGCACGACCTTCTTGAGGTGGCGCCCGGCGAGCCCGGCCACCGTCTGCCCCGCGCGTTCGGAACCGGTGAGCGACACCGCCGCGATGCGCGGGTCCGCGATCAGCCGCGCGACCTGGTCGTCGGTGGCGTAGATGTTGGTGTACGCGTGCGGCGGCAGACCCGCGTCGACGAACAGCCGCTCCAGGAACGCGGCGGAATCGGGGCACTGCGGCGCGTGCTTGAGCAGGATCGCATTGCCCAGCGCGAGGTTCGGCGCCGCGAACCGCGCGACCTGGTAGGCCGGGTAGTTCCACGGCATGATCCCGAGCAGCACCCCGAGCGGATGGGTGCGGACCAGGGCGCGACCGGACTCCACCGGGATCTCTTCGTCCGCGGCGCAGGACGGCGCCACCTCGGCGGAGTAGCGGTAGATGTCGGTGCAGAAGTCGACCTCGCCGAGCGCTTCGTCGATGGGCTTGCCCATCTCGCGCACGATGATCTCGGCCAGTTCGCGGCGGCGTTCCGTGTGCAGGTCGCCCACTCGGGCCACGAGCTCGGCGCGCCGCTCCACCCCGGTCGTGCGAGCCCAGGACGACTGCGTCCGCGCGGTCGCGCTCAACGCCGAGTCGAGCGCGTCGTCGGAGATCGTCGGAACCGTCGAAGTTCTCTCGCCAGTCGCGGGGTTGACAACCGCGTAGTCGCTCATGCTCGTCCTCCTGCTCGGCGGCGGTGTCGTTCCGGCGCATCATGACCAACGGTTGAACGAATGTCCAGCAGTGCCGCCCGATCGGCCGTGATCGAGCCGGTGCGGAGGGTGTTCTCCGGTTCGATGTGCTGCGCCGCATGGGAATCGGGGATTGAACGATCGTACAAACAGACCTATGGTCGAGGTCATGACGACTCTCACCACGGACGAAGTCAAGGCGATCTCGCAGGGCTACGACGCCGATCCCGGGCGGTCCATGTCGCTGCGCGCGGAGGCCTACACCGACGCGAAGTGGTACGACGCGGATCTCCGCGCCATCTTCAGCCGCACCTGGCAATGGGTGTGCCACGTCGAACAGCTGGCGAAACCCGGCAGCTACGTGTCCGCCACCGTCGCGGAGATGCCGATCGTCATCGTGCGCGACCGGTCGGACCGGCTGCGCGCCTTCTACAACGTCTGCAAGCACCGGGCGCACGAGCTCGTGTCCGGCTCGGGCACGACCCGCGCCATCGTGTGCCCCTACCACGCGTGGACCTACGACCTCACCGGTGCGCTGGTCGGTGCGCGGCAGACGGACCGGATGGAGACGTTCGACAAGTCGGAGATCTGCCTCGACCAGGTCCAGGTGGAGGAGTTCTGCGGGTTCGTCTACGTCAACCTCGACCCGTCGGCGGCGCCGCTGGCCGAGCAGGCTCCCGACCTCGCCGGTGAGATCACTCGCCGCGCCCCGGACATCGCCGGGCTCACGCACGCCAAGCGCCTGCACTACGACGTGAAGACCAACTGGAAGAACGTCATCGACAACTTCCTGGAGTGCTACCACTGCCACGTCGCGCACAAGGAGTTCGTGTCGCTGGTCGACATGGACACCTACGACGTGAAGACGCACGGGATCTGGTCGAGCCACTTCGCCGATGCGGGCAAGTCCGAGAACACCGCCTACGACGTCTCGGGCGCGACCGTCACCGAGCACGCGGTGTGGTGGCTGTGGCCGAACACCTGCCTGCTGCGCTACCCGGGGCGCGGGAACTTCATGGTGTTCCAGATCCTGCCCGCCGGGCCGGACCGGAGCCTGGAGACCTGGGACTTCTTCCTGGAGAGCCCGGAGCTCACCGAGGTCGAACAGCAGTCGGTCTCCTACATCGACGACGTGCTGCAGGTGCAGGACATCGACCTGGTCGAGAGCGTCCAGCGGGGGATGAGCTCACCGGCGTTCGACCAGGGACGGATCATCTACGACCCCGAACGGCAGCCGGGCCTGTCCGAGCACGGCGTGCACCACTTCCACGGGCTCGTCCTGGAGGCGTACCGGACGATCGCGGCAGGTCGCGCCACGCCCTAATCACCCGCCCCTCCCACAGGATCGAGGTGCGGCTCCATGCCGAAACCCGTCATCATCACCTGCGCCCCGACCGGTGGCATCCACACGCCGACGATGTCACCGCACCTGCCCATCACCCCGGACGAGATCGCCACGGCCTCCATCGACGCCGCGGAAGCGGGCGCGGCGATCATCCACCTGCACGCCCGCGACCCGGAGACCGGGCGGCCGGATCCCCGGCCCGAGCTGTTCCAGCGGTTCCTGCCGCGGATCTCCGCCGCGACCGACGCGGTCGTCAACGTCTCGACCGGCGGCGGCCTCGGCATGAGCCGCGAGGATCGGCTCCGCGCCGCGGTCGCGACCTCGCCGGAGATGGCGTCGCTCAACGTCGGGTCGCTGAACTTCGGGATCTTCCCGATGTTGCAGAAGCACGACCGCTGGAAGCACGACTGGGAAACGGAGTTCCTGGAATCGACGCGGGACCTGGTCTTCAAGAACACCTTCGCCGATCTCGAGCACATCGTGAAGGAGCTCGGCGGTGAGCACGGCACCCGGTTCGAGTTCGAGTGCTACGACCTGGGCCACCTCTACAACCTGGCCTGGCTGGTCGATCAGGGCTGGGTCGAGCCGCCGTTCTTCGTGCAGCTCGTCTTCGGAGTCCTCGGCGGAGCGGGCGCCGACCTGGACAACCTGGTGCACATGCACACCATCGCCGAGAAGCTCTTCGGCGATTCCTACGAATGGTCGGTGCTGGCGGCCGGGCGCCACCAGCTGCCCTTCGCCACGCAGGCGTCCATGCTCGGCGGCAACCTCCGGGTCGGGCTGGAGGACAGCCTGTTCATCGGGCCGGGTGAGCTGGCCCCGTCCAACGCCGCCCAGGTCCGCAAGATCCGCACCATCGTCGAATCGCTCGGCCGCACGGTCGCGACCCCGGCGCAAGCCCGGAGCCGGCTCGGCCTGAAGGGAGCTGAGCATGTCGCGTTCTGAGTTCACCCGGGTGGCGAGCCTCGGCGGCGGAGTGATCGGCCAGAGCTGGACGGCGCTGTTCCTGGCCGCGGGCACCGAGGTGGCCGTCTTCGACCCGGATCCGCAGGCGCCGCAGCGGGTGCGCCGGGCCGTCGAGACCGCGTGGCCGGTGCTGACCGAGCTGGGCCTGACCGACCGCGGCGGCCCGGACCGGATCGAGTTCAGCCAGGACGCGCCCACCGCCGTGGACGGCGCCGGCTTCGTCCAGGAGAGCGTTCCCGAGCGGATCGGGCTCAAGCACGAGCTCTACGCCGCCATCGAACCCGCGCTGGACCCGCGAGCGGTCGTGGCGTCCTCGGCGTCCGGGCTGACCCTGACCGAGATGCAGGGCGGATGGCGCGATCCGTCGCGGTTCGTGCTCGGCCATCCGTTCAACCCGCCGCATCTGATCCCGCTGGTCGAAGTGGTGGGCAACGAGCGGACCGGGCCGGGAGCGGTGGACCGGGCCCGCGCGTTCTACGAGTCGGTCGGGAAGGTGACGATCGAGCTCAAGCGCGAAGTTCCGGGCCACGTGGCGAACCGGCTCCAGGCGGCGCTGTGGCGGGAAGCGATCCACCTCGTCAACGAAGGAGTGGCGAGCGTCGAGGACGTCGACACCGCAGTGTCCGCGGGACCGGGCCTGCGCTGGGCCGCGATGGGGCCGACGCTGCTGTTCCACCTGGGCGCGGGCGAAGGCGGGTTGACCTCCTTCGGCGAGCGCTACGCCGACAGCTTCAACCGGTGGTTCGACGACCTCGGCCGCCCGCACCTGGACGCCGACACGGTGCGCGAGCTCGTGCGCGGGCTCGCCCCGACCACCGACGCGCACTCGGTCGACCTGCTGGCGCGCCGCCGGGACGAGCTGATCACCAGGATGATCGGCGCCGCGCGGCAGGTCACCGGCGGCGGATCGTAACCGCCCGCACCGGAATCGATGCCCCGGGGGGGGGGGGGGGGGGGGGGGGGGGGCGGGCCGGCCCCCCCCCCCCCCCGCCGCGGGCGCCCCCCCCCCGCCCCCGCCCCCCCCCCGCCGCGGGGGGGG